>JBKHHW010000166.1:0-6854 GCA_046538945.1 Chitinispirillaceae bacterium
CAGCTACTGAATCTCAGCAAGCGTCCCAACCAGATAGCTCCAGAACTTGCCGACCGAACCGATATGCACCCGTTCATCCGGGGAGTGGGGATATCTGATGGTAGGCCCCACCGAAACAAGCTCCAGATCAGGATATTTAGCCTTGATTATACCGCACTCAAGCCCCGCATGAACAACTTTCACCTGTGGCTCGTTCCCGAAGAGATCCCGGTACACCTGTTTCATGGTCCTGAGCAGAGAGGATTGGGGATCCGGATCCCAGCCGGGATACCCTCCGCTAAAATCCACCATCGCTCCGGCGGGAGCAAACGCGCTCTCCACCGCACAGCAGAGATCATCCCGGGCCGAATCGACCGAACTGCGCAGAAGGCACTGCACTTCAACCTTTTCATCCTCACTTGCGATCATCGCCAGATTGCCCGAGGTCTCGACCACCCCTTTAACCCGGTCACTCATGCGGATCACTCCGTTGGGACAGCTGTAGAGTGCCCGAAGGAGCTTGAGCTGTGACCCGAAGGTAAGTACGCTTTGCGGAACCGATACGCTGTCAACTGTAACCTCCACAGCTGGATCGGCAACCTGAAGCTCAGTTTTCACTGTCGTTTCAAAATCACGCACGTACTGTCGGAATTCAGAAGCTTTCCCCTCCGGCAAAACGACCTCGCTGAAAGCCTCCCGGGGTATGGCGTTACGAACGGAACCACCCCTTACAGAGTCGATACGGAGACCGAAATCATTGGCGGCTTTGTACAGACATCTCACCAGAACCCTGATCGCATTACCCCGACCCAGGTTGATATCCAGACCGGAGTGCCCACCCTTAAGCCCCCGAACGGCCAGAGCAAAGGCCACGCCCTCTTGTACCGGCTCACGGCTGACGGGAATATCGATCAGCACATCGACTCCACCGGCACATCCTATGTATACCTCACCCTCGTCCTCCGTATCAAGGTTGACAAGAGCGCTCCCGCGTAGCACCCCGGAGGCCAGATTCATGGCTCCGGTCATTCCCGATTCCTCATCGACGGTAAACAGAGCCTCGAGCGGGCCGTGCGCAAGTGATGTGTCCTCCAGAACAGCCAGTGCGGCGGCCGCGCCGATGCCGTTATCTGCCCCCAAAGTAGTTCCCCGGGCTCTGACCCATTCACCATCCACAAACGGGACAATAGGATCAGTCAGAAAATCATGCACTGTTCCTTCATTCTTCTGAGGGACCATATCCAGGTGACTCTGGAGAATGACTCCTCTGCGATTCTCAAAACCGGGGCTCGCTTTCTTGCGGACAATCACGTTGTTCACCTCATCACAGACATACTCCATCCCCCATTTCTGAGCCAAAGCCACCACATAATCCACAGCTTTTTTTTCATGACCGGAAGGCCTGGGGATAGAGCACAATTTTTCGAAATGCTTCCAGAGAAGAGCCGGGGAAAGATCCTCGAGGGCCATTGTAACTCCTTAAGTGGGGGCTAAGAGAGCAGTTTTACGGAAATCGCAAAATAAGGGAAATGAGAAGCCGCGGCAGGCTTACTTAGTCTTGCCTCACCAGAAGCTTGCCTGCTTTCTGAAATCTATCCTGCGCGTTGCGTGCCTTCTGACGCAGAACCCGCTCACGGGCCTGCTCCTGCTGAGTTGTTTCGGAGTAGTAGTAGATTCGATGAAAATAGCAGGTTTCCGCCAGAAACTGGATGCCTTCGTTTATAAGAGCCGTAGCTTCGGGGAAAGAAGAGGTGGCTTCTTCTGCTTCTTTGACTTTGCTTCTGAGCAGATCCACCTTGCGCTTATACGTCGCGGCCCTGGCCATCAGACCATCCAGATCGAGATCGGGGTCCTGAAGGTCAGTGCCTGCAAGAGCCGACGCGTACTCATTCCCCGCGGACACAAATTCGGCCAACTGAGACGCTCGATTCATAATCTCTTCCCGGGTCTGCAGTTGCTCCTCCGCCAGTCTCTTTTCAAGTTCGAGCTGCCGCAGTTTTTCCGCTTTTGATAACTCATCTTTTACAGTATAGTGCTGCACGATTGCCCACACAGACCCGGCAAGCATTACCGTGGCAAAGAGAAAAGAAAATATCAGCCGGACCGCGCCCTTGGCATTTATGGCAATCATGTAAGCCAGAATGGTCAAGCCGACCAACACCGCAAGCAGCAGCACTTCAACACTCATTTTTCTGTTCCTTTTCTGATCAGGACCGACTCAACTCTGGTAGGCCCGGACTTAATAATATAGAAATTCCAGTCGCCGATTGCAAACCGATCGTCTGTTTTGGGTATCCTGCCCAGATAGCGGGTAATCACCCCGTTGAGAGTGGCTGCATCCTCGGTCAGAGCAATCAGTTCCGGGGGGAGCCATTCATCAATGCCCTCCAGCTCCTGAAGTCCGGAAAAGACTCTTGTCCGCTCGCCTTTTCCCTGAACCGGCCCCTCGGGCGTCCGGAAAAGCATCAGTTTTCTCAATCCCCCTGCCAGTGAGAAAACACCGGCGAATCCACCGAACTCATCGAGTACACATACCTCGTTTAAATCCTTAGAATACATGAATGTGATCAGATCTGCTACCTCAAGCGTTTCAGGCACCCATTCCGGGGAATAGAAAAGATTACCAAGAGGCACACTGCGCCGGGCCTTGAAAAGATCGGGCAGGCGGACAATACCCTTGATCTGCCCTTTTTTTTCGGTGACCAGTGCGAACGGGCGGCCCTGTCGGTGCATCCGCGACAGGGCTTTTCCGGCAAGAGTCTCCTGAGAAAGGAGCAGCACCTGTGAACGGTGAAGCATGAAGCGCTTTACCGGCTGCGCTCCTTTCTCCAGAAGGCCGATCACCAGCTCCTGCTCCCGCTGGGAAATCACTCCCTGTTCAGTCGAGCTGTAGACCGCCGATTTGAGTTCATCCACAGTTATGAAAGGGCTTGGCCGGCGAAAATGCACCTTCAGACGCGTCAGAAATACCTGATTGGCTTTCTGGATAAGCCCCAGAAGCGGACCGGCAATTTTCTTGAGATAGTGGAAGTAGGGGGCTATCAGGGCAGCCACTTTCTCATTGTTTCTCAGAGCGAAGTTCTTTGGGGAAATTTCCCCGAACACGATTATGACCGCCGTGGCAGCCAGAAGGCTCAAACCTGTCGCATTGCGCCTCAGCACAGATTCCAGAAGCGACTGGATCAGGCCGGCAAGGGTGATGTTCACGAACATGTTACCCAGCAGAATCAGAAGAAGCGTCCGGTGCCCGTCGGTCAGAAGAGAATGAACCAGCCTGCGGGAACGGGACGGATCATCATGAAAGGAAAGTATCCGCTCACGGGGAATGGAGAAAAGCGCAGTTTCCGAAGCGGAGAAAAAAGCTGAAAAAAACAGAAACAGAACGGTGAGAACGGACAATATGATGACTGTTGTCATGAAACGGGCTGTTTTATTTCAGAATTAAGGGAAAAGTGGCGTTCAGGCCACCTTTCCCGTTTCATTTATTTAGAAGGGAAGATCATCCGAGCCGACGTCCGGCTCGCTGACCTGCTGCTGGTTGAACTGGGATTCGGGAGGGGCATCGAAATACTCCCTTGACGGTCCCTGCTGGGAGCTGCCCCGGTCGGAACCTCCTGCTCCGCCGCCGATGAACTGGAAAGCGTTGGCCTCGATTTCGGTACGGTATCTCTTGTTTCCGTCTCTGTCATCCCAGGACCGGGTCACGATTTTACCCTCGATATAACAGGTGCGTCCCTTCTGAAGATACTGGTTGGCCACCTCAGCCTGCTTGCCCCAGATGACAATGTTATGCCACTCGGTGCGCTCCTGCTTCTGTCCGTTTTTGTCATTCCAGCGTTCGGTTGTGGCCAGAGAGAACGTGGTAACGGCTCTCCCCTGAGGAGTGTATTTAAGTTCGGGATCCTTGCCGAGATTTCCAACGAGAATAACTTTGTTAACGCCAGCCATAGTCTTTCCTCCAGACTTTTTGAGGTTATGAGAGTTGGCGAAAAATTTGTATCGTATAAAATGGCAATAGTACGGAGCAAAGGCAAGATAATTTCAAAAAGCTTTTCCATCTCCGAAAACTCTCCGGTTCCCGGGCGCACAAATCAAAAAGGCCGCGCCCGGAAAAGCGCGACCATCCAGCAAACCAGGAGGGGGACGAGGAAATCATTGAGAGAAAACAAAGGGATATACAACTTCGGTCACATCACCCGGCTTGTCGATTTTTTCAAACACCCAGTTTCTCACTCTTCTCAAAATGGTGCCCTCTAATTGCGAGTCATTGAGCGACGATTCCACAACCTGGGCATAGATTACATTACCGAACTCGTCGATGGCGAACTTCACAGTCGCTTTACCTCCCAGAGTCGGCTTTTCTCTCAGCCGCCTGTTATAGGCATACCGCAGTGAATTTATGTTCTGCATCACCACCCTCATGATACTCTGTCTGCTTCTTCCCCCCACAAGAGCTCCGCCTGTCTTGAAATCGTTCATAAGCTCCCTTACCGGACGCTTGGGAACTTTCATCTCCAGTGCGGGACCATCTCCGGGCATCAACCCGCTCAGCAGATCATCGATACTCCCCTCACCGCTTGCGAAACCGGATTGGAACCCGGTTCCAAAACCGATACCGGCAGCACCGGGACGTCCTACTCCCCCGCTTCCTTCTTTTTTCAGACCACCGACACCGCTGATTATGGCATCGATATCGGAGGCGAAGCCGCCCTTGGCGAAAATATCCGCACTGGCCACAGTTTTCCCTTTCATCTGCCCGGTAATTATTCCCAGAACCCCCGATTTGGTGATCCGCTGACGGGGATCTCCACCGCCTTTGGATGACGTGTTACTTCCTCTGTTCTGAGATCTCCTGAGAACCTTACGATCACTTCTGGGACGCTGCTCGATCTTCTTCCGCGGCTTTTTTCTGTTGATCTTCGCTTCAACCTGCTTGACCTCAACAATCGAATGTTCCTCAGGGATTTTTTCGTAGAAGTCACTTGCCACCTCAATCACCTGGCGGGTGCTGAAAAACGCCCCGGCTCCAACCGCCATCATGAGAGTGACCATTTCCACGTTCCGGAGTATTCTGTTTTTGTCCAAACTGAAAATATCCGTTTCGCGCTCCCGGATCATCCGGCTGTATTCCTCATCGGTCAATAGCCTTCCGGGCTCTTCCTCCTCTTCCGGATCATAACCGCCAAGAGTTTCGCCACCGTTATTATTGACGTATTCAAGATTTACACCAGCTCTGATACCAGCATCTTCCCTGTTCATATCAGCCCTCCCTTTCCATAACCGCGAAATTCATAGCGTCGTACCCGGCTTCACCGCAGGTGTGCATCACCTTGTAAAGGACATCGAAATCCACATTCTTGTCGACCTGGATCACCACCTTCCGCCGCAGCTCATTAAGAGCACCCGACAGCACCATCTCGTTTTCAAGCTCCAGACATGCCGCAAGCTTCTGTTTCAGTTTACTTATCACCGGATTCTGTTCTTCACGGGAAATCTTTCTGACCTCACCGGTAGGCACGACAGGCTGGTTGTCCACCAGAACCATCTCATTGCTCACCGCGATCTGAAGGTTCACTTCCTGTGGTTTTTTTCTGGATTCCGAATTGGGCAGTACCAGATTTTCCGCATTGGTAAGAAGGGAGCCGTCAGCAGAGAAGCTTCTCAGAAGAAACACCAGAATGATGGTAAACATATCCATCATCGATGTCACATTGAGAGAGCTGTTCTGCTTGACCTTCTTTAACTTCGCACGAGAATTCATCATTCCCTCCCGAAAAGGTTAAAGTTGATGCCAGCGCATTCATTTTTGGTCCAGCAGTCTGCTTTCGCTTTCATTAATCAGAACGTGCGCACAAGAGATTTTGTTACATCGGATGAGAAAACAGATTGATTCATACAATACATAAGCGGGAAAAACTGATTCCCTGTCCCCACCTGACCAGCCACAAAAGATCCGCTCAACGGAAAAGATTATGATAGTCACCGCACACGGAAAAATCGCACCATTAAACGGAATTTCCCACAAGAGGGCAACTCCGGCTTTCAAAAGAGGGGCAAATACTGCTCAGTTTCCCAATCACGGTTCTGCCACGGAGTATATTACACTGTTTCTGGAATCCATTTATATTCCCAATACACCTGGAACAAACAGCAGGAGACAGAAAAACCGTGTTATCGAAAGAATTGGAAACGGCTCTCAGGGCAGCGAAAGAAGCAGGTGATATACAGATAAGATTCGCTTCAGCCATCACCGGTATCGAACAGAAGGAAGACCGCTCACCGGTTACTCAGGTGGACAGGGAGTGCGAGGAACGCATAAAGGAAATCCTGCTTGAGGGATTTCCCGAAGACGGATTTCTGGGTGAGGAGAGCGGAACAGAAAAGGATGAAAGCGGCAGACGCTGGATAGTGGATCCGCTTGACGGCACCAGGCCCTACATACGGGGCATTCCCACCCACAGCGTACTGATTGCTCTCGAACAGAACGGCACTCCCGTTCTCGGGGTGATTCACCTCCCCGCGCTGGGCCTCACCTGCCATGCGGTCAAGGGGGAAGGTGCATATATCAATGGAGAAAGAATCCGGGTATCAAAAACCGCCCAGCTTCAGAAAGCCATGGGAAGCATGCTGGGGTATGTGGAATTCTCGGAAGAACCCGCCGGGCGGGCACTTCTGGAACTGATGCGCTACTGGGACTACACCTACGGCTTTATGGATGCCTACTCGTATGTGCTTCTGGCCAGCGGCAAGCTGGATGTCTGTGTCAATCTGCTTGACAAGGCCTGGGACTGCGCGGCAGCCGCCTGCATCATCACCGAAGCGGGCGGGAGCTATTCAAGCATCACCGGAGAAAAGACGATTCACGGAGGGTCCAT
>JBKHHW010000167.1:0-6810 GCA_046538945.1 Chitinispirillaceae bacterium
CCGTTTGCAGTTTCTTGGACCGGCCCGCTCATACTGAGCGTAGGTCTTCCGAAGTCGAAGTATAATTCCTTCACTTAATCGACTCTCCCATCCGCTCATACTGCCTGTGCTGAACTTATCGAAAAATGACCTCTCTTATCTCCCTCATATTAGGGAGCTCTCCCCCTTCGACTCCCGAAGACGGGGCTCACTTCGACACGGCTCAGTACAGGCAGGGTGAGCGGGCCGGTCCATTTCCACTCATACTGAGTCCCGACGTCGCCAGCTTGTCGGGATCTCCGGAGTCGAAGTATAACTCCCTCACCGCAGCTCTCCCCTTCCCCCCGAGCGGAAAAGCACCCACAGTAAAAACGGGCCTCCCAGAAGAGCAGTTATCACCCCCACAGGCATCTCCGCGGGAGCTATCACGGTCCGGGCGAATGTATCGCACACCGCAAGGAATATTCCTCCCGCAAGAAAAGAAGCGGGTGCAAGCACCGTGTGGGAAGCGCCCAGAAGAATACGGCAGAAATGAGGCACCATCAAGCCCACAAAGCCGATCGGCCCGCATACAGATACGATTCCTCCCACCAGAAGTGAAGCCGCAACCAGCAGAGTATTCCGGCTCGCCTTCACATTCACTCCGCGGGTGCTGGCGATGTCTTCCCCGGTCAGAATATGATCGAGAGAAGAAAGATTCATTCCCACCAGCAGCATACCGAACCCCAGAAAAGGAAGAATGGAAAACAGCGCCCCGTACCCGAACACTTCCACACCGCCCATGAGCCACCGTATTATCTGAAAAGAATCCCTCATGCTGCTCAGATACTGCGACAGCATCAGCACGCTCGAAAAGAAGAAACTCACGGCAATGCCAATCAGAAGAACGGTATGGGATGAATGGGAGCGCAGTGCACGCGAGAGACCCATTACCGCAAAGAGTGAAAACACTGCTCCGGCAAAAGCTCCCACGGCCAGCACCGGAACCCCCAGAAACGTGCCGCCAAGCCCCAGCAGAATCATCAGAGCCGCACCGCAGGAGGCGCCGCTTGCGATTCCCAGGGTGAAAGGATCCGCCAGAGGATTTCTGAAAATGCCCTGGAACACCATCCCGCAAAGCGACAATCCCCCACCAGCCGCAAACGCGGTGAGCACCCTGGGCAGACGGAGAGAAAAGAAGATATTGCTCTGAAGTGAATCACCCTGAAGCTGAGAGGGCACAATGCGCTCCATGCCCGCAAACGGAAGGAATGCTACCGCAATAATAGCTGCACAGAAAAGAATAATCAGAAAAAGAACTCTATTACGGCTGATCACCTCTGCACGCCTTCCATATGGTACATAAACCGGCTCTCACCCAAACTGACTCTGGAAAAATCGACCGAAAACAACTCCGAGAGCAGACGTGTGCCCCTGGAATCAAAACTGCTCTTTTCGCCCTGAAAAATCACCCGCCCATCCGATAACGCAAGAATATGGGAATGAACAGAAAGGGCGAAGTTGATATCGTGCGTTACAGTGACAACTGCAGTTCCATGCTCCGAATTGATTCTCTGCAGTATAATCCGGACATTCTCCTGATGCCCCGGGTCCAGAAACGTGGTCGGCTCGTCAAGCAGAAGAACGGATGCGCCCTGAGCCACCGCTCCGGCAAGAAGCACCGACTGAAACTCCCCGCCGCTTAGCGTGTCCATCATGCGTCCTGACAGATGCTCAGTATCCGTAAGTGCAAGCGCTTCCCCTACACTCTTTTCGCATTCACTGTCAGCGGGCAACAGAAAGCCCGAATAGGCGTATCTTGCCATCCCCACAAACTGACGGACCGTAAAAGGCGGAGGGACCCTGCTACTGCCCTGAGGAACATACGCCACAAGCTTCGCCGCGTCCCGCGGACTCAGCTTCGACAGCGCCGCGCCCCCGACATCGACAGAGCCGCTTTGGGGCCTCACAAGGCCGCACAGACATTTGAGAAGAGTCGTTTTCCCGGCTCCGTTGCGGCCGATAACCGCCCACGCTTCCCCTTCCCCCACCGTAAAGGAAACATTTTTGAGTATCTCCCTTCGGCCGTAGTAAAAACAGATGTCCCGTGCCTCAATCGTCGACATCGGTATCTTCCCCCGCGTTGCCGGCTCTCTCTCTCCAATCGGAAACGATGGAGCTGAACTGCTCCAGAACAAGACGTATCCTGGGCCCCGGTACGGTAAGATAGTCACCGACCAGGCAGTGGACCTCGCCCTTATCGACTGCGTCAACTCCTTTGAGAACAGCCCAGTCCTGTTCCATTCCGCCTGGAAGATCTTTTCTGTATGAAGCAGAAATGTCGATTATTATGTCGGGAGAAAAGCGGACAATACCCTCAAGAGACAGTGCCATATAGGACTGAAGCGAATCTCTGAGCACATTATCGCCACCACCTGCCTCGATTATATCATTATAGAAACTTCTGGGACCGGCAGCGAACACCTTTGCAATCCTGCCGCTGCCGGGAGCCTCCCTGTCAACACAAAGGAGAACGGACGGACGGTCTTCTTTCTCTCCCCCGGTACCAAACCGCCTTTTTACCGTACCGGCCAGACTGTCACCCCTCTTTTCAACATCGCACACCCGGGCTATCATCCGAAAAGATTCTACTATCTCCTCTACCGACTCGTTACTCACGGTAAAATGACGGATCGAATGCTTGTCAAGAAAGCGAATGAGTTTGTCGTGTTCCCTGAGCACAATCACCAGATCGGGAGAGATCCTTAGTAACGCTTCATAGTTGGGATCGGTGTACCCGCCTACCCGGGGAAGCTCTGAAACGGCTGAAGGGTAGGAGCAGAACCGGGTGACTCCCGCAACCCTCTGGTCCAGGCCGAGAGCAAAGAGTGTTTCTGTAATGCTGGGAGCAAAGGAAACGATTTTGGATGGGGTAGCATCCTGAATAACCTGAGGCTTCTTTTCACAGCTGGAAAAGAGAAACAGAAAGCAAGCTGCAAAAAGCGTATCTACAACGAAACTTGAAAATCTTAACATCCGTCCACCCCGGTCTCAATCCACGAAGACCGCCAGTTGAAATGAAAACTGATCGGTTCAGGTCTCCTGGCTTCCCCCGACCTTCTCCCGCCTTCCCATCCCTTGCAAAGGACAGTGGCATTCAGGGAGAGATCCTAAACACGGAGGCTACAGTGGCGGGACCGCTCCCGATTCTCACGGGATTCCCCGACCCGATCGGCCGAAACTATAAATACTACCTGCAGATCCTCTCTGCAAGAGCTGCTGATTTCTATACAGAGTAGGAACCGGCCGCGGTGTCTCCACCTCTTCCGGTCCAGTTTGTATGGAAATACTGCCCGCGCGGCTTATCCACCCGTTCGTAGGTGTGTGCGCCGAAATAGTCCCTCTGGGCCTGAATCAGATTAGCCGGGGACTGAGGTGATCGGTACCCATCGTAGAAGCTAAGGGCACTGCTGAAAGCAGGAACCGCCAGCCCGGAATTCACCGCGGCACCCACCACCTTTCTCCAGGACTTCTGGCACTGCGCCAGAACGCCCCTGAAATAATCATTGAGAAGAAGATTTTCCAGAGCGGGATTGCGCTGATACGCCTCCTTGATTTTATCCAGAAAGACACTCCGTATTATACAACCGCCACGCCACATCAGAGCGACATCCCCAAAATCGATTTCCCACACGTACTCCCTGGCCGCGATCTTCATGAGCATGAACCCCTGGGCATAGGAGATGATTTTGGATGCAAGCAGCGCTTTACGGATATCCTCCACGAACTCATCCTTGTCACCCGCGAAAGAAACCGGCGGGCCCGCAAGCACCGATGACGCGACAGCTCTCTGGTCAACCAGAACAGAAAGAGCCCTCGCATACACCGCTTCGGTTATGAGCGTAACCGGAACTCCAAGCTCAAGCGAATCTATTCCGGTCCACTTGCCGGTCCCCTTCTGCCCCGCAGCATCCAAAATCTTCTCCAGCATGAAAGCCCCACCCTCATCCTTACTGCCCAGAATATCCGCGGTGATCTCCACCAGATAACTGTCCAGTTCCGTTCTGTTCCACTGCGCGAATATCCCGCTCATGCGGGGAAAGTCCATACCCAGCAGATTTTTGAGCAGAAAATAGGCTTCACTGATGATCTGCATGTCACCGTACTCGATCCCGTTATGGATCATTTTGACATAGTGACCGGCGCCATCGGAACCGACCCAGTTGCAGCAGGGCTCATCATCGGGAGTTCTCGCGCAGATCGACTGGAAGATGTCTTTCAGCAGAGGCCAGGCGTCGGGATTTCCCCCGGGCATGATCGAGGGGCCGTGCCGTGCTCCCTCCTCTCCCCCCGAAATCCCTGTCCCGCAGAAAACAATCCCTTTCTCGCTCAGGTCCCGGGTACGCCTTACGGTATCCTTGAAAAAGCTGTTGCCGCCGTCAATAATGCAGTCACCCGGTTCCAGAAAGGGAAGAACCTGCTCGATAAAGCTGTCAACCGCCGCACCGGCTTTAACCATGAGCATCACCTTGCGGGGACGGGAAAGAAGGGAGCAGAACTGCTCTACTGAATGAGATCCCAAAATCGTTTCCCTGCCCGAAGCGGGGCCGTTGAGGAAAGCATCCACCTTGGAAGTCGTTCTGTTGAAAACGACAACCTTGAACCCCTTGTCGTTCATGTTGAGGATAAGATTCTGCCCCATTACCGCAAGGCCAATCACTCCGATATCACCCTTGATCTCCATCAGGCACTCCCCTTTCAGCTGTTCTCATTTCCTGTTACTACTTCCGATCCAGTCAACAACCGAATCCACAATCCGCTCCGCGGGAAGCTCAGCATCCACACTGAAAGCGTCCCGGGGCTCCTGCAGATCGGCAAACTGGGATTCCAGAAGTGCCGGGGGCATGAAATGCCCGCGCCTCGCCTGCAACCTCTTCCGCACTGTCCTGAAACTGCACTTAAGATATATAAAACGCACGAAACGGCTGTTCTGACCCGCCAGAATTTCTCTGTAGGAGTGTTTAAGCGCTGAACAGGCAAGCACCATCTCCTCACCCTTTGAAAGCGTCTCCTCTATCAGCTCTCCCAGCTTCTCAAGCCAGGGAATCCTGTCTTCATCCATCAGGGCAACACCCCTCATCATCTTCTCGACATTTTTTTCGGGATGATAATCATCGGCATCGATGAAGGAAATATTCATTCGGGAGGCAAGCATCGCGCCAACCGTCGATTTCCCGCACCCGGACACTCCCATCACCACATACACCATCGCTCCTCAAGCACCTTCCGGAGTTTTTTTATCACCCCTGGTCACCACCGTGAAGCGCAAATCTCTCAGAACATCGGCATACATCTTCTGTTTTTCATCGATCAGAACCGTAAAGTGGGAAAACTCCAGCCGCCTGGGATAGTTCCTTCTGAGTTCCTCGAAAAACCTGGCCTGCTGATCCTTCTGCACGGAGAAAAGTTGCCTGAACTGCTCGTCATCCTCCATTATGGGGTAGGCCTTCGCCACCGCATCGTAGAGCGGATTGGAACTGGCCCTCAGGTCGAGATCCACCCTCTCGGTATGCAGAGCACAGGTATCCGCCGACCAGGAGGGCGTTTTGAAAAAGAAGGCGCACATGGATTCATAGATCATCTCCGTACCCCTGAGCTTTCCATCCAGGGAATAGCCTGCGACATGCGGCGTGGCAATATCGGCAAGCTTCATGGTGTCGGGATTGATTGACGGTTCATTCCCGAACACATCCAGGACCACTACCCCCAGGTGATCTCTTACAGTGCGAAAGCTTTGTTCATCCACCACCTTGCCCCTTGAGGTGTTGATCAGTGCAGCGCCTTTTTTCATTCTTTTTACAAATTCACTATTTACCATATGATAGGTAGGATAGGGGTCTGTAGTGGTAAGGGGCACATGAAGTGACACGATATCGGAATTCTCCAGCACCTCCCCGAGAGGGAGGTAGATCTCCTGTCCTGTAAGGTCACGCTTGGGAGGATCGTTGAGGAGGCAGTCCATGCCCAGAACCCGGGCAAGCCGGCACACTCTGCCGCCCACGTTTCCGGCGCCGACCACCCCTACCCTGAGTTCTCTGTGGTCCCGGTTCATCCTGAGGGCGGTCTGGAAAATAGCCGCCACGACGTACTCGGCGACGGAGTCGGCGTTGGAGCCGGGTGCGTGAGCGAAACCGATGTTGTTTTCCCGGAGGTAGTCGAGGTCCACGTGATCGACGCCGATAGTGACGCTGGCCACGAATTTGACAGCGGTTCCCTCGAGAAGCTCCTGGTTGACCGGGGTCACCGAGCGGACCAGAAGCGCCTGGGCGTCCTGGAGAATGCTGCGGGTGATCTTGTAGCTGGGGACCTTTAGCACGGTACCGCAGTCGGAGAAAGCGTTTTCAACGGAGTAGATGTTCTGATCTGCGACGATTTTCATTTGAATGCCAAACCGTGAGTTTGTGAAAAATGCTGAAGAATAGATGAAAATAACTCATTTCGGGGTTGGATATGATGAAATTGTGAGTTATGAATTATGAATTATGAATTATGAATTACGGATTACGGATTACGGAATACAGATTGCGGATTGCGGGATTACCCGTTTGCGCGTTCCGCGGTTTTCGCGAACGGCATAAATGCCGTCCCTGAGAGAGGCAAAGCTGGTGAACCGGGCTAGATGGAAAAAGGGGCGGGGGGCATGCCTGTGCGGTTCAGGTGTCATTTCATAACGCGACTCTGCTCCAACGCTTTTCGGTAAACCATTTATCTGAAGAAGTGAGCATTTCATATATTTTGGTATAAACCTTAACTAGCCATTAGGTGCTTAGGAACTAAAAGCATGAGTGTTGA
>JBKHHW010000041.1:0-22188 GCA_046538945.1 Chitinispirillaceae bacterium
CGTCTGAAGGCGGACTATAGTCAGAACCACCGTAACGACAGGTGCCGGTGTAGCTGTCATAATAGTAATAGGGAGGACATCTGCGATGATCATACCAGTTAGGATTGTCTCTGTACCACCAGGGAGTGTTGTTGAAATCGTACCAGCTCCATGAATAATTAGTCTGGTAGCAGCGAAGCTCCGGGTAACCGAACATGTCCCGTTCCCAGACACAAATCTCCCGCTCCCTGGTCACGATGGTGTCCACCTGCTCCTTTTCCCGGGAGCCCTCCTCTTCAGGAAGGACTTCATTGTCATAAGAAGCAAATTTGGTGTAACACCCGCTCAAGGTGATACTTAACACCACCATCAACAAAACTCCCGATGCAGCTCTGATCTTTCTCATAGTACTCCTGTCCATACAAGATTTGCCTATATATTAAATATAGAACCAGTCTGCCGCTTAAACCAAAAATACGTAGCGGAAAAGATCAGAACACCCAGATATTCTGGATCTTTCCCAATCCCGCTTACACTATTAGACGCTTGGGGAATAAAAAAAGCTACGAAATCTTTTAAAAAGCCAGGTGGTTTTGGAGTAGCAGCAGAAGAAATGAAAAATCAACCCGCATCTGGCAGATCTGCGTTGTCCTGCATAAGCGAGATATATGCTTCAGACTTGTCGAATTCTACAAGAAACTCTGCCTGAAGCTGCTCCAGGTCAGGTTCATCGATGGGCATTCCGGCTTTGGAAAAAATATCCCAAAGCCGCTCGTCGTAAACAGGTGCTGCAAGACGCCCGGAATTCCCGGTTTCGCTGAGATGACACAGCAGGTCAGCCACCGTAACCGTAGCTACAAAGGAAGCATCGGTTTTGGCATTCCACGGTTGGTGATGGTTCTCGATTGTGTCTGCAATGATCGCGGGAAGGTTCCATTTTTCCGCAAGCCACGAACCGATCTGCCCGTGTCCGGTTCCCAGTACACTCTTTTCGGCACTGTCCAGATCGGAATTCTCCGCCTCCCGGAGCACATCCAGAAAATCGCTTGAAAAGTACTGATTCAGGATGATTTTTCCCATATCATGCAGCAGTCCGGCCACAAACGCCTCTCCGGAATACCGTGAACGGTTGTTCCGTGCCAGCATACGCGCCGCAACACCGCAAGCGGCGGAGTGTTCCCAGAACCTCACCGCATCAAAACTGCCGGCGCTCACTGAGGAATTCTTGAACACATCGAAGACAGAAAGCCATAACCCCATGTCTTTTACAGTGTTAAAACCCAGAACAACTATGGCCATATTAACAGTTGAAATCTCTCTGGGAAAACCGTAATACGCGGAATTGGCAAGCTTTAGGACCTTGGCAGTCAACGCCTGATCTGTTGAAATAAGCCGCGCGAGAGTGGATGCGGAAGTTTTCGGACTGTCGATCATCCTGAGCATTTTCGACACCACAGTCGGAAGTGTCGGCAGGCCTATCACACTCTGGGTAATTTTCCGTATACGCTCAGGAGTTATCCTCATTTCACTCTTATTCTGCATAGTCCTCACGTCACCTATCAAGCTTCAATGTCTATCAAACTTCCGCTGTCTGGCTTCTTCTTGTTCTCTTCGGAAGATTTGTCTTTCTTCTTATCTTTTTTCGATCTTTTCCTGGAACGATTCTGGTCTTTCTTCCGATCCTCAGGATCGATATTCTTGCCCTCTGCCTCGTCCGGTTGGGTCGGCATCTTGAGTTGCTGCTCTACCCGGGCGTTTGCAATTTCGGCATTTTTAACCTGATGAACCGCCGGAGCTCGATGAGCATTTGACTGGAGTCGATCAAACTGCGGCACGTTGTTTACCGAAATGTGAACACCCAATCCACTCATAACCCCGACCTCCTGAGTATGATTTTACACACTCGTCTTCTGAAGCAGTTTTGTACGAAGCTTCAGAATCGCCTTGGAATGTATCTGACTCACCCGGCTTTCGGTAAGATCCAGTACCACTCCTATCTCCTTGAGAGTCAACTCCTCATAATGATAGAGCGCAACGACCAGTTTTTCCTTTTCTGGAAGATTTGCGATCGACTCTTTAAGAATGCTTTTGACTTCCGAGTACCCCAGCTCCTTCAAAGGATTGCTGCTGCCGGGATCTTCAACCTGATCGATTATTCTGATCTCTTTGGAATCTGAATTTCTATCCGGCAGCGCCTCTTCCAAAGAGACTATGGTACTAGGAGTAACCTCGGCCAGAAGCTCCTCATATTCGCTTATCGATATGCCCAGCTCCTCACAAACCTCATCGTCATAAGGTGCACGGCCCAGTTCATTCTCAAGTTTGACGAAAACTTTCTGAAGATCACGAGACTTCTGCCGTATCGAACGGGGTACCCAATCAAGAGCCCTGAGATCATCCAGAACCGCTCCGCGAATCTTGTGACCTGCATACGTTTCAAATTTAAAGCCCCGTTCAGGCTCGAAAGTCTCGACTGCTTTTATCAGACCCATGATCCCGGCGCTTACCAAGTCGTTGCGGTCAACCGATTTAGGAAGATTCACCGCCAGCCGTTGTGTGATATACTTAACCAAATGGGCATATTCTACCAGAAGCTTATCCTTGGCTACTTTCGATCCGGTTTCCTTGTACTCCCGCCACAAACTATCGATACTCGACATCGTCACCTCTCGTAGCCAACCTTGTTGTATCCTTAATAACTCTCAGAAAGCCCTGTTTTACCATCACTGAGAAGACCTATTTTTATCCGACTTCTTTTCACCCTTTTTTCCGGAATCAGCATTGTTTTGAATCCTTATCGAATTACCTCCGGAACCGGGAACAAGACTTTGCTGGAACAGATAGATTCTCTGAAGAAGTCCACCTTCGACCAGATGCTCCGAGTCAGGCTGAATATCTGAAACCAGCCCCTTTAGAATTATGTCACTTATAATCAAACCGGCAAACCAAAACAGTACCCCCGAAACGCTCGCTTTGATCACCGCACTCAAAGCAGTACCAATCGAATATGGATCAACATAATCATAACAGACTAAGAGAGTTATAACAAACGCTCCCGCTGCCATGATTCTCGCCAATCTCCTGGTCCACCTTATCATATTTCTGATCTTCCCTATACCCCGGAATTTATTCTGCCGAAAAACCTGGAAAAGAAACTGCTCTTCTCCGCAATCCCGCAGCCGCATATTTTCCGTGCCAGTACAGTCGTACGATGCACGAAACGGTTGTGGGTACTGTCCGCTTTAAGCAGATTCTGCATACGGCCGAAACGCTGAATCTCCTTGTCTGAGAGAATAACCCCGAACAGCTCCAATGGCTTCTTCAGGAATTTTACCACTAAAGCATTCAACCTGTCAAATGTTTCACTTCCCTCTCTGTCATTTGAAGCCATATTCACCACCACGCCTATGCGGGTGGCGCCTTTTTCGTATAAAACCTTAACCATAGCGTAGGCATCAGCCAGTGACGTGGGGTCAGGCGACATAACCAGAAGAGTCAGATCAGCGTGGGATGAAAAGTGTGTTACTGTAGACCCTATCCCCGCACCAGTATCCATAACCAGAAAGTCATAACTCTCTTCAAGTCCCATAAAATCAACACGTAATCTCTCCAACCGAGAAGCATCCATATTGGCCAGTTCCTCCAGGCCGGATGCTCCAGGAACGAGAGCAATACCACCAGAGGTTCTCATTACTACATCGTTTAAACCGCACTCACCGGATATGAAATGGGAAATATTGTATCGGGGAGCCATTCCAAGAAGGATATGAACATTCGCCAGCCCCAGGTCCACATCCATCAACAGCACCTTTTTCTGCAGTTTCTGAATAGCACCTGCCAGGGTAAGTGAGAGGGTGGATTTCCCCACTCCCCCTTTACCGCTTGTGATAGCAATACTTCTGCACCGATGAGAAGCTCTCTTGACCGGATCAGGCTTAAGATCTTTGTTTTTAGCCAATTCCCGAAGTTTCTGTGCCTGATCGTTCACCTGGACCGCCCCTTGATGAGTCTCTGTACAAACTGAGCTGATTTTGCAAGCTCTATGTCATCGGGCACACTCTGCCCAAAGGTGAAATAGGATACAGGAAGACGAACATTGCTGACCACATTGAAAATACTGCCCAGCTGAGTAGTCTCGTCCAATTTGGTGAACAGGAGGCGGTTCACCTTTATGGTCTTGTAGAGCCTGATCATCTCCTGCAGATCCGAATCCTTTGTAGTGGCACTGAGAACGAGGTGCGTTTCGTCAGGCTTGAGCACACCGACGAGAGTCTTGAGTTCCTCCATGTGCTCGGCATTCCTCTGACTTCTCCCTGCAGTATCCACAAACACCACGTCACTTTCCCTGCAGTTGGCCAGCGCAGCGGGAATCTCCTCGGGTGAAAAAACCACCTGCAGCCCGACTTTCACAATATCAGCAAACATCCGGATCTGCTCGATGGCGGCTATACGATATGTATCTGCTGTAATTATGGATATCTTTTTACTTTTATTCAGGCAGCAGTGAGCAGCCAGTTTGGCAAGGGTAGTTGTTTTTCCTGATCCGGTCGGACCCACAAAGGCAACCACCACGGGACCATCTTTTTTAAGCTTCAGAGGCCCCGATACAGGAAACTGGCCGCTAAGACTCGAAACCAGTTTGCTTTCAAGTTCCGCCTCGGATACGGCACCCGAGTCCCGAATAGAATAAATCAGTTTTTCCGCGATATCCTGCTTGACCTCTGAATCAGTCAATCTTTTAATCAAAGCTCTCCAGCCCTCTTCGGTAACTGCGGGAGGTGCTTCATTCTTTTGTGCTGTCTGGCCTACTGTGCCGGAGGTGAAAATCGATTTGACCAGATTTTTAAGCTCCCGCACATCCTCTTTGAGTTCAAGGATTTCATCCGCCTTTTCCTTCTCCTGAGGAGCTTCGGGAGCTGTTTTTTTCGGCTGTATGCCGGTTCTGTTTCTAGGCGGAAAATAGGGGCGCACCTCAGGAACTGCCGGAGGCGGAACTGCAGGCCTGGAAGAGGAGGCAGGACTCTTGGAACGAGGCCTGTTGTATACACCGGGGTCATTCACATGAAGAGGCGGAAAAGTCGTGCTCTTAACAGCAGCTTCGTCATCGATAGCCGCTGTGACCTCAATCTCATCCGGACCTGCCAGACCGAACATCTTCTTCTGAATCTTTCGGGTCTTGAGGATGATTGCATCCTCTCCCAGTTCCTCTTTTATCTGAAGCAGCGCCTCGCGCATACTTCTTGCCATATACTTCTTAATTCGCATTGCCTCGACCTTTTAGGAAACTGATTTATCCCCTGATTTGCCGTTTTCAACTTTCCAGAAAACGGTCATGGTTGTCTATTCAAAGTCCCTGTGTTTTTTTATTCAATACCTACTCGAGTGAAACCATTCCCATGGAGCGAATCTCTACTCCGGGTACGATTTCATTATATGAAAGGACAATAAGTTCTCCGAAGTTGGTTTCAGTCAGTCTCTTGAGCTGTGGCCGCACTGTGGGAGAACAGATAAGAATCGGCAGTTCTCCCGAGCGTTTCACGCTTTCAACCTGTGCGCCGACAGCTTCCAGAATCCGACTTACATCAGCAGGTGAAAGAGCGAATCTGAATGCACCATCGCTTTCCTGAATTGCTCCCTCCAGGCGTGCCTCAAGATTGGGATCGAGCGTGATCACCGGCACCACCCCGTCATCGTTTTTGTAGACCTCACAGATCTGGGCCGCCAAAGCATTTCTCACATATTCAGTGAGGATATCGGTGTTTTTGCTTCTGGGAGCCACATTGGCCAACGTTTCAAGAATAAGCAGCAGATCCCGGATGGAAACCCTCTCCCTGAGCAGATTCTGAAGCACTTTGTGAATCTCACCCACACTGAGTATAGAGGGTACAAGTTCCTCCACCACGGTTGCGCTGTGTTCTTTGATATTGTCGAGAAGTGTTTTGACATCCTGGCGTGTAAGGATTTCATCTGCATGGTTCTTTATGACTTCGGTAAGGTGAGTGGCAAGCACAGCCGGCAGTTCAACCACCGTGTACCCGGCGATCTCCGCATCCCCCTTCTGACTTTCCGTTATCCAGAGAGCCGGCAGATTGAAAGCCGGTTCCACGGTAGGAACTCCACGGATTTTCTTGGTTGCAGTGCCGGGATCCATGGCCAGATACGCTCCGCTCATCAGCTCACCACTTCCCACCACAACTGTACGGATCTTGATTCTGTACTCGTTAGGCTTGAGCTGAATGTTATCCCGGATGCGAATAGGTGGAATGATGATGCCGAGTTCTGTTGCCAGTTGTCGCCGGATCATGGTAATTCTGTCCAGCAGATCCCCGCCCTGCTTCACATCCACGATGGGGATCAGACCGTAACCAATTTCAAGCTCCATGGGATCCACATGAAGGTAATCCTCAACCCTCTCCTCCTTGGGCTGACCCTGTGCCAAGGACTGCTGTTGCTCCTGATTTTCACGCTCCATAGCCTCTTTTTTGATGCGGTTGTTACCCATATATGCAGCGGCAAAAGTGGACAATCCTAAAACAATGAAAGGTATTTTGGGAAAACCGGGAATGATTGCGAAGAAAAGCATCATTCCACCGGCAATGCTGAGAACTTTGGGACGGGAGAAGACCTGGACTACTATCTCCTGCCCAAGATTGCTCTCTGATGCGGCCCGGCTGACAAGAATACCTGCCCCGGTGGAAATCATTAATGCAGGGATCTGGGACACCAGTCCATCACCGATGGTAAGCATGGTATACGTGGAGAGTGCTTCTCCCCAATCCATTCCCATCTGGGCCACACCGATGATGAAACCGCCTATCACATTCACCAGGGTAATGAGTATACCGGCTATAGCATCCCCTCTGACGAATTTTGATGCTCCGTCCATGGCCCCGTAGAAATCCGCTTCTCGAGATATCTGGGAACGGCGGTCACGAGCCTGCTCTTCGTTTATAAGCCCGGCATTGAGATCGGCATCGATGGCCATCTGCTTTCCCGGCATGGCATCGAGAGTAAACCTGGCTGCCACTTCCGCTATTCGTCCTGCACCCTTGGTGATCACCATAAACTGAATCAATACCAGGATTATGAAGATCACCACACCGACAACCATGTTTCCTTTGGTGACAAACGTCCCGAAGACCTCCACCACCCTGCCCGCATCGGCCTGGCTGAGTATGAGTCTGGTTGTGGCCACGTTCAAAGAGAGGCGGAACAGAGTAACAGTCAGAAGAAGTGATGGAAAGACCGAAAACTCCAACGCATCCCGGTTGTACATCGAAACCAGAAGGACTATCAGAGCAAGACAGAGATTAAGAGACAAAAAGAGGTCCATAAGCATGGTGGGGATCGGTATCACCATGACTACAAGGATACCCACCACGCCAAACACCACGAGCAAATCACGCTGCTTGGCTAAGTTCTGCAGAAATGAAGAATTAAAAATGTTGCCCAGACTTGGGGGCATCACTTCACCCTTTCTGTGCGGTAAACCGACTTGTTCGAATCGATTCTGCTTCCGGACCGCCGCATCGAAAGTATAAGGAAAAGAATATAAAAATACTCAAATCACGAGAAAAACAACAGCCCCAAAACTCTTTAAAACATTACAATACAGTTTGATACGGCTAATCACTTCAGTATTGAATACTGCTTGCTCTATGCCGCAGTTTTGTTCTTCAGTTTGAACACATAAGCCAGAATTTCCGCAACAGCCATGAAAAACTCCATCGGAATCGGAAGACCGACTTCAATCTTATCATACATCGCTCTGGCCAACGGTTTATCCTCAACAATGGGAATATCATGTTCCTGAGCCATTTTCTTGATCCGCTCAGCAATGAAACGCTTTCCCTTGGCGAGCACGACGGGAGCATCATTCTCAGATGGTTCGTACTTCAGAGCAATGGCGATGTGGGTTGGGTTGGTAACCACCACAGTAGCCTGAGGAACCTCCTCCATCATACGCCTTCTGGCCATCTCCCTCTGAAGCGAACGGATACGGGATTTAACCTGCGGATCTCCGTCCATCTGCTTACGCTCCTCTTTCACTTCCTGATGAGTCATCTTGAGTTTCTTCTCATGTTCATACCGCTGGTAGGCGTAGTCGAGAACCGCCAGAACCAGAAGAACAATTGCCGTCTTCAGAAGTATCTTGAACGCAGACGCCAAGGTGAAATGCCATATCGAAAGCACGGATGCATCAGACAATACAACAAGCTGTTCATATTCCCCTCTGATAGTATCGTATGCGATGTAGCCGATTACCACAAGTTTGAGAATGTTTTTTACCATCTCCACCAGCGACCGCATGGAAAACAGACGCTGCGCCCCGCTTAACGGGTTGATTTTCTCCAACTTGGGCGTAATCGGTTCAAGTGTGAACAGAAGACCTATCTGAATGACATTTGCAGTCACGCCCGCTACCAGAATCGATCCGCACAAGGGCATAACCAGTTTGAAAATCAGAATGATAGTTTGACGGCCAAGATCAAGGCTTTGCCGCATACTCATGTCAGTCTGCGAACAGGTATGGATAAATTCCCTGATACTGGATGTAAGCTCCTCGATCATCCACGGACCGGCAAGTTTGAACATCAAAATGGCAACAAGGAGCACGAGCACCGAATTCACTTCGGTACTTTTGGCAACAGTCCCCTTTTTTCGGGCATCCTGTCGCTTCTTCTCGGATGGCGCCTCGGTCTTTTCTTCTGCGGACTGTTCTGCCATGAACGAATTCCCATCGGTTTCCCAGGATCACCTGAGCGCAGATCAATTTACTTGTAATTTTATCGTATTGTCAGCTCATAAGGTACAACAATTTCCAAATATCCTGCACAAGCGCCTCGACCATGCGCCTGAAAAGAGTTGCAAGCATCGGCAAAACGATTATAGTGGTGCCGATCCCCACGAAAATCTTCAAAGGCAGCCCCACAAAGAATATGTTTATCTGGGGCACCGTTCTAGCCACAATACCCATGGCTATTTCAGTCAAAAGCAGTGTAACGAATATCGGAGCAGCCAGCTTGAGGGCGATGATGAAAATGTCTGCAACCATAGCGGTGATATGGACAGTCATCTCACCCCCGGGAAAGCTTGCACCCATGAGTGGAATCAGCTCAAAGCTTTTCTGTATCGAGATCAGCATGAAATAGTGACCGTTGAAGAGCAGGAAGAGAATAGTGAAAAGCACCACCTGGAACTGTCCCAGAACCGTGGTGGACTGATTTGTGATGGGATCGGCAAGCTCCACAAACCCGAATCCCATTTCCGTATCAATCAACCTTCCCGCAAACTGCACGGCGGCGAAGAGAAACGATGCCGCGAATCCTACAGCAAGACCAACCATCACTTCTTTGGCAACCAACAGAATAAACATCCCAGCAGAAAAACTGGCCGGGAGCTGAGGAAAGCCGGAAGCCAGCTGAGTGGAGAAAAGAGCGGCTGTGAGAAGGACAGAAAGAGCAACTTTGATTTGAACAGGTATGTTGCTTGCTCCGAAAATCGGAAGCAGCGACACCATGGTGACGACCCTGACAAACATGAGCAGGAAATACTGCACCTGGTCGGCCGAGACCATCAGCCCGCTCATCCGCCACCTACTCTGCCGATCATGTCGAACAGACTGTATGTGTACTCGATAAGTTTAATCAGCATCCAGGGCATGAGAAGCAGAAGCACAAGTCCGATTCCGAGAATCTTGGGAATAAATGTCAATGTCATTTCGTGAATCTGAGTGACCGCCTGGAATATTCCCACCACCAGACCGATAACCAAACCCACTGCCAGAAGTGGACCCGAAATCAACAGGGTTATAAAAAGCGCCTGCCGGCCAATATCTACCACAACTGTAGGTTCCATAGTCCTGAAATCCTTACCTGAACGATACCACAAGCTGACGGACTATCAGATGCCAACCATCAACAAGCACAAAAAGAATGATCTTGAACGGCATAGAAATCATAACCGGCGGAAGCATCATCATACCCATGGAAAGAAGTACACTGGCAACCACCATGTCTATGACCAGAAACGGGATAAAGAGAATAAACCCTATGATGAACCCGGTTTTCAATTCACTGGTGATGAACGCCGGAACAATCACCTCGAAAGGAAGGTCATCCACGGTTCGGGGTGGAGGCGTGCGGGAGATGCGGACAAACAGAGCCACATCCTTTTCACTCACCTGGCGCAGCATGAAATTGCGCACAGGTTTACTGGCCAGATCAACCGCTTCCTTGAACTGTATATCCTTTGCAAGGTAGGGCTGGACCGCATTATCGTTTACTTCGGAAAACACCGGCATCATGACAAACAGCGTCAGAAAAAGAGAGAGGCCCACCATTATCTGATCCGGAGGCATGGTCTGGGTTCCAAGAGCTCGCCTGAGAAAGGACAGTACTATCACGATTCTCACAAACGAAGTGACCATTATGAGGATAGAGGGAGCAATGGCCAGTACTGTTATCAGAAAGAGGACCTGGAGTGCAACCGCGACATCCCCGGGCTCCTGCGTATCCGCTACGGAAAGAGTCAGTTTGGGAATGGCCTGCGCCTGCAGAGCGGTAACGGCGGGACCGAGGATTACTGCAAGTGTGCAAAACGCGGCCCGCAGCCCTTTGGGAGATCTTCTTTTTCTGCTAAAGTCTTCGCCCTTATCGACCGAAACAGATACAGGAGGAGTAGAACCTTCTCTGAGAGTCATTATGATTTCTTCATCTTTCCGAGAAAACTGTTGAAAGCATCTTTGAAATGCATGATGTTCGAACCGCCCCTGGAGGAGGAGATGATATCAATCGCCTTCTGCCCCTCAATTTTCTCCAGCAGCACGATATTTCCGGGAGTCTGGCCCAGCAGATACACTGTATCCATCACTCGGACCAGAACCGCATTCCTGTTCTGCCCAAAGGAGAGCACCTCGAGGATGTCCATGCTCCCCCCACCCCCCACTTTTGAAGCTCCTGCCAGACCGGCTTTCTTCACCACCCAGGCGACGGCGAAAATCAGAGCTGTTATTATGGCCAGATATCCCATTATGCGCAGGATGACCAGGGCATAATTTTCCTGAGCACGCTGCACGGGAGGCTCCTCAGCCGTACTGAAAGAGGTATCTGTTCCGGTTGCGACAGTTTGGCGGACCTTGTTGATATCGAAACTACCTACTTCGTTTTCCTGCGCTACCAGAGATCCAGTACTAAAAACAAGAATAACCAGTGCAAGCGCATGAATTCTGCCCATGCCCGGTATTCTGAAAACAATGCTCATATAAATGGGCCTTTCTTTGATTACCGCAGGCTTTTTATTCTGTCTTCTGCGGAAACGAGAGATACAATGCGGATACCGAAGCTTTCATCCACCACAACAACTTCACCCTTGGCCACAACCTTGTTGTTCACAAGGAGATCAACAGGCTCACCGGCCATTTTGTCCAGCTCCACTATCGATCCTGGTGCAAGATCAAGAACCTTCTTTATCGACAGATCGGATTTACCCAGTTCGATATTGATTTCAAGCTCAACATCCAAAAGCAATTCGATGTTTTCCTTCGAACCCTGAAAAGAACTTCCACCGGAAACATCACTGCTATACTGTCCCAATGCGGAATCGGAACTGAAATCAGAACTCATCTTTGTCAGATCGTCCATTTCGGCCTGACTAAGCCCCACATCCAGTTCCTGATCTGAGGCAGTTTCAGATTCGGTCGACGCTTTTTTTTCTGCCAGCTGCGTACCGATACTTTCAGGAATGAGGAGTGCGACATAGGAATCCAACAGTCCTTCAACATTCATCTTGGCTATGGCCATATCCAGAGAGTCTGGCGGGAACGGGGGGTTTTCCAATTCGAATTCTGCCACCTCGACAGAACCGGCCGAAATGGATTGCCCCAATTCGGCTCCCAGAGCAGTTGAAAATGCTCCCATCACCTGATTGAACAATTCGCCAATTGCATCCTTGTGATCCTCGTTGTAATCCGCGCTCCCATCCCCCATCATCATCAGATCTGATAAAGTGGCAACGTCCTTTTTCTGCATGATAAGGTACATGTTACCGTCCAGACCGGACTTGAAGGAAAGGCTGAGCGAAACTACAACGGCTTTGATTTTCTCCTGAATGACAGAATAATCAGCCTTTTCGCACAATTCGGCGACAAAGTCGACATTTTTTCCAATCACAGTGGACACTACAGTGCCGGCCTGACCGCAAAACAGATCAAACATCGAAGCTACGGCAGGAAGATGGTTAGACCCTTCAGCGCCGCTCTTTTCAGAACCGTTGCCATTATCCAATGCGCCTGACAGCAGACTGTCTATCTGATCCTGAGATAAATAATCACTCATCGCAGCCAGGTACCTCCTGTTCCAGAATACGTGTAATTTTCACTGCCTTCTTTCTACCTATAAGACCTGATTTACCTGCCATTTTGGTTTTTCCGCCGATCTGTACCAGAAGATCGCTGTCAAACGGCTTATCCAAACACAACACATCGCCTCTCTGCAGCTGCAGCAGATCCCGGATGGAGAGTTTGGTTTTTCCGATAACCGTGGACAGGGGAAGATCCACTCCCTCGATCTCTTTCTGTATGACGTTTCTGGTTTCTGAAGTGGAAGCACTCTGGGAGGACATCCAGTTCTCACCCGAAAGGTTGTTTATGACACTTTCAAGCAGCATGTAAGGAAAGCAGATGCTCATGAGCCCGGAGGCGTTCTGCATTCTGACCTCAAGAGAAATGAGAATGACAGTTTCCCCGGGAGGGGCGATCTGCACAAACTGAGGATTTGTTTCGTAGGTCTCTATCCTCGGTTCAAATTTTCCGATATGATCCCATACCTCTCTGAGATCCGCCAGCCCTCGCTGCACGATGCGATGAATGACATTCTGTTCGATAAGAGTCAGTTCCCGATTCTGCTCTGAAGGGCGCCCCTGACCTCCGAAAAGACGATCAATAATGAAAAACACCAGTGAAGGATTGATCTCCATAATGGCTGAACCTTCAAGAGGCTCCATTCTGAACACATGAATGCAGCTGGGATTGGAGATGGACATCACGAATTCAGAATAAGTGAGCTGGTCCACACTCACCAACTCTATCTCGACAAAGGTACGCAGAAAATTGGTCAGGGAAGTGGAAAACTGCCGCGCGTACCCCTCGTGCACGTTCTGCAGAGTACGCATCTGATCCTTTGAGACACGATCAGGCCGCCTGAAATCATAAAGCGAAAGCGACCTTTCAGCTTCATCGTCGTGGCTTTCTGAGCTTCCGAAATGATCCACGCCTCCCAGATCCGAACCGTTCCCCGCAGAAACAGCCGAAAGCAGAGCGTCGACCTCTTCTTGCGACAGTATATCACTCACGAATCACTCCTTATTATCTACTGTATGATATACTGAGTGAAAAGTACATCATTCACCTTTCCCAGATCTGCAGGCAGAGTATTGTTTATCAGCCTTAGCAGATCTTTTCTGATTTTATTACGAGCATCCGGTTCAGTCACTTCAATGAGTGAGAGTTTCGACATATGATCCAGAAGCAGATCCTTGTGCCTGGGTGCTCTGCGCCTCAGCTCGGCCCCCAGCCTCTCATTTTTGGTTTCATACTCGAGTATAACCACAACTTTAAGGAAGCGTTCGCCGTCTGTTCCGGCGATGTTCACCACAGCTTCAATAGGAGCATCAATGGTGGTGGCTCCCATTTCGGTCATCTGCTCAGCGGCCAATGTCAGGGAATCGGACCTCGCTTTTGCAGCCGCCTCTTCAGGATTTCCCGGTTTCGGTACCAGGAAATATACAACAGTTGTCTGTACTGCAAGTATAACTGCTAAAATACCTAATAACAATATCTTATTGCCACTTTTAGCTGGCGATTTCTTCACTTCAGCATTCTGCTCGGGTTCGTTCTTCTTCTTGTTCATTTCTCACTCCGGAATTGAAATCTCTAGAAAATCAGCTTTCGACTTTCTGCTCTTTTTTCTGAACATAATCAACATATATTTCTATGCGCCTGTTTATTCTGCGGTTATCGACACTCGTGTTTGGCACCAGCGGTCTGTACTCCCCGTAGCCGATCGCACTCAGCCGTGCCGGATCTATACCTCCGCTTTTTGAGAGAAATTTGACCACATTCAGCGCACGAGCTGCCGACAGTTCCCAATTAGAAGGAAAGCGCACCGTGCGAATCGGAAGATCATCCGTGTGTCCCTCGACTCGGATCTGAGTGGACTGGACCTTGCTTATGATAAGGGCTATATCACGAAGCGCGGGAATCAGTTCAGACTTTATCTCCGCCTTCCCCACCTCAAACCCTATAGGATCAGCGATCCTTATGGCTATTCCGCTCTCTGTCACCTTGACCTTCACTGCATCATCCAGATTCTCACTCTTCACCGTCCGCTTTATTCTCCTGGCCGCATCCACAGCCATCCTCTTATTCTGCTCATCGCCACCCAGCCTCGGGACAAGAATATCCTCTGTGATAAGCACAGACGGAAACGACTCGAGCACTCCGCTGAAGGCATTCTGGAAAGAGGATGCCGCAACATGGAATTTGGCCGCATCTATGGTGGACATTGCCAGAAGCATCACGAAAAAACAGAGAAGCAGCGTGCACATATCCCCCCAGGTGGTCATGAACGCTGGTGCGCCCTTGGGCGGCTCGGCTGGTTTTTTCTTTCTGGCCATTACAGTTTACTTCTCCTTCATAGCCGCAGCTCTCAGCCCCGGTTCAAGAAAGACGGTCAGTTTCTGCTCAACAATACGCGGATTATCCCCGGACTGAAGCGACATGATTCCCTCAAGCATCAGTTCTTTAATCAGAATCTCTTTTTTGGAATAAGTCTTGAGCTTTTCAACAATCGGCAGACATATCGCATTTGCCAGAATCGATCCGTAAAAAGTAGTGATGAGAGCCACGGCCATATTAGGGCCTATCGATTCCACATCCTGCATGTTGCCCAGCATGAGTACCAGCCCCACCAGTGTCCCGATCATACCGAAGGAGGGTCCCATGGTGGCCAGAAAATCAAAAATCTTGGCCCCCTCCTCATGCCTGCTTTCAGTGAAAGAGATTTCGGTCGAGAGTATGTCCTTAATGAGGTCAGGCTCTGTTCCGTCAACTGCAAGCTGAATCCCCTTTTTAAGGAAATCATCCTTGATTTCCATAGCACGCGCCTCCAGTGCCAGTATCCCCTCGCGCCTGGCCTGTTCCGCAAACTCGACCAGTTGCCGGATGATATCTACCGGAGTTTCCTTTTTAACAAAAAAGGCATTCTTGAGTACACCCATGCTGTTCATCAACCTTGAAGCGGGAAATGCTGCAATGGTCGCCGCAACGGCTCCCCCGACAGTAATGAGCAATGAAGGCGGATCGATAAATGCAGCAATGTTGGGCAACTTGATTCCAAAAAGAACCAGCGCAGCTGCCAGCACCAAGCCAATAATGGTGGCCAGATCCATACAGATCGACTCCTCTAATCTTGGAAATTAATCTTTCCTATTCTTCTCTTCCGTACTCTTCTGAATCACCTGCAGCGCCTGAGCGCAGAGCTGTTTGTATTTGATGGTTTTACGCACCACCTCTTCAAGCGAGTTGTTGACTATGATCTTCTTGTTATTGACAAGAGTGATTACCGTGTCGGGAGTGGCCTCGACTGTTTCAATCAGATCGGAATTCAGAATGAATTCCTGACCGTTCAATCTGCGTAAAGCTATCATCTCTTTCCCCGTTCCCTGCCAAGAACGTTTCAAACCACATGACGCCTCTGATTATACACTTCCGTATATTCATGTGCAACATGCATTTGAGTGTTCCTGACATCTTACAAATGTACGACTGAATCAAGCCGGCGGCGCCCGTCTGTAGACAGGCGCCAAAAGCTTTTAACGAATCAGCTGAACCAGTTCCTGGAGCAGTGAATCACTTGTGGTGATCACCCTTGCATTGGCCTGGTAACCACGCTGAGTGGCGATCATGTTAGTGAACTCTGTTGCCAGCTCCACATTTGACATCTCCAGCGCTCCCGGTTTGATTTTTGTTGAAGTTCCGCTTCCCGGCCTTACCATTGAAGGATGACCGGAGTTGTTGGAAACCGCATACATGCTGTCTCCGGACTTAAGCAGCCCGGACGGATTGTTGAATTCAGCGACATACATGCGAGCAATCGATTTATTTACTCCGTTTGAATACATGCCCGTGATTTCGCCGTTTTCATCAACGGAGATTTCCTGAAGCTTACCCATGGGGTAACCGTCCTGATCCTTTGCCGCTGTGGTGGAAGGCGAACGGAACTGGGTCACACCCTGAAACGAACCGGGTGTACCCACATTCAGATCGATTGAAACCACATCGGAACCATTCATCGGCTCGAAACGGAAAGCGGTGGAATCGTCATCGTAAGTGAATGAAGACGGAGAGCCGTCCAGACCGAAAGTCATCCGTCCGCGGTTACCGCCGATGATCTGTTCACCACCGGAGGTAGTCAGCTCCCAGAGCCATTCACCGGGGGTTCCTGAATGAGTAAAGGTCATGGTAAGTTCATGAGCATCACCGGATTCATCATATACCACTACAGACGTACCGTGCACTCCCGTATCCCGTGCCGACTGTACTTCAGTAAATGACATATTGGCATTGAAATTCGTAGGCGCAGGTGTTTCATTGTTTGAGTTGGAGGCCATAACCGATACGGCATTAATGCCGAACGCCGTTTCCGGCTGCCCTCTCAAAACGATGGAGCCATCGGGAATACGGTCATCAGGAGTATCTGCCTCATTGATGGAGACAGAGGGGTTATTGTAGGTGGTTCCATCAGTGGCAGGTAAATCGAATGCAACCTGGAGAAGATTGAGAAGATCACTTACAGTGGTAATCGTTGCCGAATCTGTCGCATCGGCAGAGTAAGGGCTTGAGGCACTGACAGCATCTCCTCCCACAGTTCCCTCGACACTGACCATATCACCATCCTCGAAACCCAGAGGCTGCCCGGCTGCATCGAAAATCTCGGCAAGTGTCTGATCTTCAGTTGCAGGCGTTCTGATTCCAGCCGAAGAAACCGTTTCCCCGGTTTCAATTGTGGGAGGGAACATAAATGTATCGGCCACATAGGAGTTGGAACCGGGACGGGAGCTTCGTACCTGAAGGCTGTTGATTGGTGAAGCGGAAAGGGTGGTATCGATATCCAGAGCACCGTCGTTGATGTCGACAGAAATGAAATTGTCCACATTGGTGCGCAGATACGTCTGCATTTCGTCTCTGAGATCGGCCAGTGTTGTAGTTTCCTCGACAGTGTACCTGAATTCAGGAGCACCGGCTGTGGAAAACGTAAGAACATCACCCGTCTTTATTCCCAGACTGTTGCCGTTTTCATCAAAAAGGCTGGTCAGTGTATTTGAATCTTCTGCTCTGGCAATAAAACGGTTGGTGTGGGTTACAGTTCCCAGACCTTCTGAATCAGAATCGAGGTTGCTGCTGAATTGCACCTCTGTTGTTGCCTTTGCAGGAGCCTTCTCTCCGAAAGGAATGCGGATATCGCCGATGGGAGTACCGGGAAGATACTCACCACTGGGTGAGGCCATCATACCCTGAAGAGTAAAACCGTTGGTTGGAGAAACCAAACGCCCTGTTCCATCCAACTGAAGGCCTCCGTTGCGGCTGTAGTATGTGCCTTCTCCGTTTGAATAAGCGAAATAGGCCCTGCCCTCAAGAGCCAGATCGGTGATCTGACCTGTGGACTGCAGGTTACCCTGAGTGAGAATGGTATCGGTTGAACCCACGGCCATTCCCAGACCGATCTGCAGCGGGTTAGTACCACCGGCGTTTCCGGCCGGGCGGGATGCTCCCTGGAGCAGCTGGGCCATCGATTCTTCAAAAGTAACTCTTCCTGACTTGAATCCGACAGTATTGACATTAGAAATATTATTGCCGGTTACGTCAAGAGATACCTGATGATTTCGAAGACCGCTGATACCTGCATAAAGTGAACGTACCATGTTTGTCTCCTTGGCTTTGACACCTCGGATCCTTCAGACCTGAAGCCGCTTCAGTCGTTCGGCGGCTCTGCTGCATCCGGTTCGTTCGGAACCGGTCCTGCATTCTTTTCTAGCCTGCTATCACCGTGCTGTCTATGTTTGTAAAAACGTTGTCCTTAGTACTTTCACCGTCCATGGCGGTGACCACCGTTTTGTTGGGAATGTTCACAATGAAAGCCAGATCCTTGACAAGAACCAGAGAATCCCGTGCTCCCTTGCTTTCAGCCCCTGAAACCGCTTTCTGGAGTTTGCCCATGATTTCCGGGGTCAGATCAATGTTGCGGCTTTTAAGCCGTGTTGAAGCATGAGCCGAAAACTTGAGTTCCTCCACCTTCGACCGGAACAGATCTCCAAACGCCGGACCCTTGAGTCCCTGAGCTGGTGATGCCGGTGGCTGTGCTCCGGTTCCAGTGCTGCGCTGGAGCACTCCCGCCCGGTGAGCCTGAATGCGACTTCTGATATCTCCGTCTAAAGGATTCATACCACACCCTCCTTTACCGGGGTAGAAATGTCGAGTATTTCACTGAATGAAACAGTCCGTCCTCCGATTTTCAGCTTCACATCTCCGGTCAGGCTTGTCAGACCGTCCACCACGCCTTCAGTGTAGGCATAAAGGCCTGGATTTGACTCCGAACCAGCGACATGAATACTGTACGTTCCCGGATCCACATAGGATCCGCCTGCATTCTCCCCGTTCCAGCTCAGCGTTGCTGTACCGCCGGCATCAGCCTGGGCACTCAAAACTCTCTCAACCTGCCCCGCGGAGTTTTTCAGCTGAACTGAAACCTGCTGATTGGGCTGGGCCTGAACTTTGAACTCATGCCGTTCACCCGCCGCGTTGCGAAATGTTACGGAATCCTGACGAACCCGCACGTGTTTACCCATAAGAGAAAGAACGGAAGACTGTGGTATCGGTTCAGCGCTGCCATCTTCCTGAGAAACATCGAGCAATTCACCGATTGAAATCTCCCGGCCTGCGATTTTCACCAACGCACCATCGGGGGTAAACCGCACACCCGCAACCTTGTCCTGCACGTAAGGGTAAAGAGATGAATCCTCCTCCTCCCCTGCTATGGAAACCAGATAATTGCCGGGCTTTGCCGGTTCACCGTTATCGGTCGTACCGTCCCAGAGAACAGTGGATGAATTCAGTGCATCTTTACTATCGACTTCGATTGTTTTTATCACCTCATCGTCCTCGTTGCGGATTTCAACCAATGCCTCGCTGTTTTCTCCCAGATGAACAGTGAGCGGTACCGCTTCACCCCCTTCGCCGCTCCAGGAAACGGTAGGCTGACGCATGCGCACCGTCTTGCCTATAAGATTAACTGCAGAGGAGTTGGCCACCGATTGAGCAGCGTACTGCTGTGAATCGATAGATGAACCATAGGACTCTCCCAATTTGCCGATCGCACTCTCGATGTTGTTGCTGCTTTCAAGAGCTCTGAACTGAGCAAGCTGGGAGACAAACTCCGTGTTTTCCATGGGGTTCAGAGGATCCTGATACTTCAGCTGAGTGGTCAGCAGAAGCAAAAAATCATCCTTGCCCATCTCTTTCTGTGCATCCTTAAAAAGCTCACCCTCCATCTTACCATCCACCTTCGAGCCGGAAGAGTCAACTTTCCCCTCGCTCACAGGTGCACTGATCGAATAAGATGAATCCGAAGCTTTCCTTAAACTTCCCACATCTGCACTAAGAGACATTCTTCGCCTCCCTTCTGTCATGCAAAATATTCAAACGTGTTGCTTCCGTACCGCCGCCCGGTGTCACTTCCGGAAACCGAGTGCTCAAACGCTTCCTCCGGCATTATCCCCACACCGGAGTCGGCCATATCGCCTCGATTATTCCAGGAAGAGGCCGTTTCGGACAGTTCCCGGCCGAATCCACCCGCAGATCCGTCTCTGTTTCCCCCCACATCCACACTGAACGATCCGGCGTGGATATTCTGCTCCTCGAGTGCATCCTTGAGGGACTGCAGATGGGCTTCAACAATCTGTTTGACCTGCTGGTTTTCAACCTGAATGCGCGCAAAGACCACATCACTCTCCATCCTGATACTCAGCCGCACCTCACCCAGTGATTCAGGGCGAAGCTGGATTCTGAGTTCATGGACACCGGAACGGACCGCGGACTGCATCTTCTCACTTATCTGACGCACGATTGCTTCATCAGTCATGCGTGTCAGAACAGAACTGAGTCTCTCAGCGGGTTGGAAAATCACAGCATCTGAAGCCGATTTGCCTATCTGGCCCACATTAAGCTGCATCTCTTCCGTACCGGCTGTAGACTCAGGTTTTTTGACCGCTGCCTGCAGTTGGTCGATACCATTGAAGGTGAACCTGAATTCCTTATCGGAAGTCATCGGCTGCACCGGAACAGCATTTTCCGAAGACGAAGTCTTGCTCCCCCCGGGAACTAATTTCATCTCTTCAGAACCAGTTTCCGCCGCCACCTCTGCCACAGATACCGCACCCGTTCCAGAAACCGTATTGCTCTGACCGGCTTTCTGCCCGTCGATTTTGAGCATGGCCCGCATGGTCCTGGCATCCACCGCATTCATCATGGAAATGACATTCTGCATTTCCGAAGACCGGGTTTCAGTCTGAGCACCACCTTGGGTCAACAGTTTCTGAATATGTTCAATGGCAGTATGAAGATCCTCCTGGACAGCTTTACCGAAAAGACGGCTGATTTCAGCTGAAGTCATCTTCAATTCGGCCGGATCGGTTGCCTGGGGAATACCTGAACGAACAGCTTTCTCGCACTTCTCAGCAAGCAGTTCCTTCACCTCTTCACCTATCCCGAGCTGGTTGAGACCCAGTTCCAGCTGGAAGCTCTGGTTTTTCAGTAGCAGGGAAAGTTCTGCCGCCATCTCCGGATCAAGTTTCAGCTCGCCCAGCTGGAGCATCTCCTGCCCGGCTGCCGCCACATCAAGCATGCCTCCGATCTTGTCAAGAGCCCACAGTATCTCCGACAGATGACCGCTCAGACCCGGGTCGAGCTTTTCAAAAGAAATCTCCTCCAAATTCTCATCGACCTCGATGCCGAGAAGCGAAGATATCTGGACTAATACCTCCTTTAGAAGCTCGCCAGCCTGTTCAGCTGCCGAATCACTTTGAACTTCGGGTTCAACCTGGCAGCAATCCGCGATTTGCTTATCCATAAAGTCAGACTCGATCCTGTTTTCAGTTTCTTCTGCAATGTGCAACTTCTGCTGTTTTGCCGAAGAGGAGTTCACAAAAAGCTTATCGCTGGAACCGATTGAATCAGTCTTCGGTTGAGGTTCCTTTTCAGCCGTTCTGGCGGATTCCTTCGCGACCCGGTTTTCCTTCCCGATCCGCTCGTAGATTCTGCCGAACTGCACTTTTTCAGAACCTTTCCTTTCGACTTTTTCGTTCATTTCCCTGTCCATTTTCTCCATTTTCCGCTCAGGCCGGATCTGGTCTGGACTTCTTGCGGGTTTCTGAAGAAGATACTGTGCTGTTTCATTGATCATATTCTCACCTCCTTTCCTCATGTTGAAATGAACAATAACACCCTTTTTATATGCCCCTGGTTATCAGTTGACTCAGCCGCTTCGCTTTTTCCTTACTCATTTCTGCGAGTATATTCGCTTTCTGCCGATCATCAATGATAGTGGTGAGAATTTTGGCCACCTGTGAATCAGGCAAAGTCTCGAGAATTGCCGCAGCCTCAACGGCTTTCATCGCTTCGTAAACTTTGGCGAGCTGCTTATACCGCGCCTCCTGAGCTTCGGAACTGCTCTCGAGCATTTTGTCCAACTCTTTTTTATCCTCATTGAGCTCTGTTCTCTGCTGCTCTAATTCATTCTGGACAATTCCCAAACGCTCCTGAAGCTCCATCAGGCGCTCACGTTCTTTCCGCAGCTCCCGGCGTTCCTTCTGAAGCGCCAGGAATGTGCGTGAGTTCTGAACAGCAAGAGAATCTCTGCGTGCACTCTGCTTTACCAGCTCCACTTCCTTTTTCTCCCGGGAAGGATCCCCGGCTCCGTATTCCACCCGCAGTGTACCGGTAATGAAAAGCATGATTAAATAAAGCACCGGGAAGGAAACGCAGGTGACCACCACAATGGCGATGATGTCTTTCATGCGAAGGTTCATCTTTGACAGTCCTTACTTTGTTACACGTTCGCGGCAGAAACTTATGCAACAGTTGTGCCATGACAAAAC
>JBKHHW010000168.1:0-6780 GCA_046538945.1 Chitinispirillaceae bacterium
GTGTTTATTTATTATAAAATATTTTTCTTTTTAGAGCAAAATATCTGCAAACGAAATATTGATCATCCGTTAATATGATTTTCATATCATATTTTTGCTCTGCCCAAACAGAGATTTTTTCAAGAAATTCTTTGACATAGTTGCTGGTAGAATCGTAAGGATAAGGTTGTCTTGCCATTAATATCCGCATGCCAACAGCAGGTAATTTTTGGTTTTTGTACATCATTAATGCTGCATCACCATAGGTTTTTAAAACATGCCAGCTGGAATCAAAAAATGTAAGGTCCGGATAAATCCTTTCTAATGCCAATAAAATTGGCAGCCTGATAGAAACGAATTTCATTTTTGTTTTTTTTGTTACTGAAGAGGAAATTTCAGAAAGCAAAGCAAGAACAACTTTCCTTCCTTTTAAATACCCAAGCTTTTCAGCCCAATACTCTTTTTCCTGAAAAGTAGTACTTTTTTTAAACGACATTACCAATGTATCTTCTGAGAGTGTATCACCCAACATTGCTCTTGCTAAATGATTCGTACCAGCTTTTTTTAGAAGATTGATTTTATCCTCAGCCTCTAGTTCTAATAACGGAAGAAAGTCTAAACTGTCATTCAAATAAAAAAACTTTGATTTATTAAAATTGTCACGAAAAATTCTAGAGTAACTTTTTAATACCTGTGGATGTATATATTCCATACAAAATCTTAAAGATAACTTTGCAGCTTTTTCATCATTTAAATTAAGACCTTTAGCAAATAACAATGCTATGACAGTATCAGATACAAATCTTTCTTTTAGGTCCACAGTAAACAAAAAGTTACGTAAATCGGTTACAATGTTACCCAAAGAGATGTTTTTATGACATTTATTTTCATTAAGTACTTTGAAAGTATGCATCCCTGGAAAATTGGAGCGACGTTTATAGTAAGTAGGTTCGGTCTCATTAGCCCATCTTTTGATTTGTGGAATATTATCACAAAAATACTCGAAAAATTGAGAATCACTGTATTCAGCAAAAGACTTAGCATTTATTAGAAAGGCTAGAATTAGTAGTTTAATTGAAAGGTTCCGCATTGGATGTGAAGCTGCCTGCTTCAAAGGGCATATTTCATACTGCTTTGGAATCATGGCATCTCCGATGTTCATTCGCATATGCCAGGGTTGATGTCTCTGGAGCAACAATCGCAGGATAAGGAAGATTCAATTAGAATAGTTTTCGATGCTCCGGCTAAGGGCTTCAAGTGCCGACACCACGCTTTGCCTGCGCACCTCCTCCCGGGAGCCTTCAAACACGTTCCTGAAATTGTGTACCTGACCTTTCAGGAATACGCCGATATACACAAGGCCCACAGGTTTCTCCTCAGAACCGCCGCCCGGGCCGGCAACACCCGAAACACTCACGGCACAGTCACATCCGAACAGTCTGGCCGCCCCCGAAGCCATCGATTCCACCACCTGCGCACTCACAGCGCCGTAGGTATCGAGATCCTTCTGAGAAACACCCAGTACATCGCGCTTGACATCGTTTTCATAAGCGATCACACCACCCCTGAAATAGGCCGAAGATCCCGCAACGGATGTAACTGCGCCTCCGATCAACCCTCCGGTACACGACTCCGCAACCGCCATTTTAAACCCGTTCCGCAGAAGAAGTTTGCCCAAACATTCTTCAGGTCTCAAAGCCTAAATCTCCCTCTGCTGTTTGGCTATCCAGGCAAGCGCGAGATAGACACCGGGAACGGAAACAAGAATGACAAGGTTGTTTTGGCTGTTGAACCAGTACTTCAGCCCCTGGAACATGACCCTGGAGAGAAAACCGATCCCCGCGGTGCATAAGAGGATATAGCAGCAGTACCTGACAAACCAGTTGAACCTGATAGTCATCCGCTTGACAAAGCTTGTCAGGTGAGGACCGGAGATCATGATGACCACGGCGACAACACCGAAACAGATCTGATTCATGTGATCGCGCAGATAGTGAGCACCCGTGTTGATCAAACCATCCATTTACAGATACGCCCTCAGCCAGTTGTACGCAGCAAGCAAGGCCAGAAGAGAAATGTTGGCCATCACACCGGCAGCCACATCATCCATCGTGACTCCCACCCCCCCTTCTGCCTCCTCCATGTGATACACCGGGTAGGGTTTTACGATATCGAAAAATCTGAAGAGGACAAATCCCAGAAGGAGTGTTCGTATATTGATAGGAACCATGAAAAACGTTATGAACTGACCCACCACTTCATCGAAAATCACCTGCGGCGGATCATCGAGGCCAAAGATATCCTTTGCCTTGTGAGTGAGGAACATGCACAGGGCGGTAAGGCCGAGCATGACAAGCCAGAACTGCATGAGATTGTCAGGGCCCAGCATGAAAGAGAGGCTGTCGCGGGCAAAATAGAGGGTGACAATGGTGATTGCCGCGCCCACGGTTCCCGGGCCGAAAGGAAAATAACCCAGAAAAAGACAGGTGGCCCCGATTTTACGGGTCCAGTGAAGGAGGAATTGCATGGTCATTCTTCTCCGTAGTAGATATCAGTGCGTTCGTTAAGTGCTTGCGTCAAAGTCAGCTGATCAACATACTCAAGTTCCATCCCGGCCGGCATTCCGCGCGCAAACCGGGTCACCCGTACTCCGCTGTTTTTGAATAGCCGCGCCAGGTAAAGCGCGGTCGTCTCCGCATCCGAACAGCCCCCCAGACCGATGATCAGCTCTTTGGGACCGCCCGCGCGGATTCTGGCCTGAAGCTCACCAACGCGCAGTTTATCGGCAGTGACACCGTTAAGAGGCGACAGCACTCCGCCCAGCACATGGTAAAGCCCCCTGTAGCGGCCCGACTTCTCTATGGTAAAAACATCGGAGGGCTTCTCCACCACGCACACCAGGGAAGTATCACGGGAGTTTGAAGCGCAGACGGAACAGAGTTCGTTTTCGCTGTAGTTGTAACAGACGGAACAGCGCACCACCTTCCGGCGCACAGCCACTATGGCCTCCGCCAGATGATGGGCCTCGGATTCAGGACGCTCCAGAATATGAAGCGCCAGCCTCCAGGCACTCTTCCGCCCCACGGTGGGAAGACGGCTGAGCGCCTCCACCAGTTCCTCAATACTCTCCAGCATAATGATTAAAGACCCGGCATCCCCGGCATTCCGCCAGAAAAGGCGCCGAACGCCGAATCGGAAGCTTCCTTCACCTGCTCCATCGCAGTCTTGTGCGCCGCCATGATCAGATCCTCGAGCATCTCCACATCATCAGGGTCCACCACCTCAGGATTGAGCTTGATGGTAACCAACTCGTTTTTGCCGTTGACCACCACCTTGACCATCCCTCCTCCGGCCACTCCCTCGAACTCCTTTTTCTGAAGCTCCTCCTGAGCCTTCATCACCTGAGACTGCATCTTCTGTGCCTGCTTAAGCAGCTTGTTCATGTTCTTCATTTCACATCTCCTCAGCCTAGTAATTCACCATCAAACACATCCATAAGCGTCTGAATGATAGGTTCATTCTCGATTTCTTCGTTGATATTGGTCTTTGTACCAGTTGGCTTAATATAATTCTCAACACCCTTTTCATCCGGCTTCTTCTTCTCCAGAGTGATCCTCAACTCCACCTCGGCACCGCAGAATTTGTGAAGCCTCCGGGTGACTTCGTCGCGGTTGCTCTTTTTGGTAATCTCCTTGTAGGGGAAAACCCCGGTTGAGGAAAAACGAAGATCGACAGCACTTTCAGAACAGGAGATCAGTTCCGCAAGGGAGAGAAACGAGCCCAGATTGGGACGGTCCTGAGTGACCTGCTCACAAAACGCTGGCCAGTGCTTCATGAGCTCTTCGGCAGGCACAACGGTGGGAGTGTCCCTAAAGCCGACGTCCTCCTCGAACCCCTCGTACAGTTCTTCCGGACAGCTTTCGATCCGACTCTCTTCGCTTACCGCCGCCTGAACGGCCGGGACCGGTTCAGCAACCCGGGGAGGATCACTTTCCGTAGCAGGGACTATGAGTTCAGTTTTTTTTTTACGTCCGCCTGGGAGGACAGGAGGGAAGCTGCATTGTGGACTGCTGCACTGTCCTGCCCGTTTGATACCGCTTTCAGCAGCTGCTCGATATTCACCGAGCTGTCGAGATACACCAGCTTGAGTATCATCACCTCCACCAGAAACCGGGGGAAGGCGCTCCACTTCAGCTCATACTCGGCCTTTTTGATCACTTCAGCCATGCGCAGCAGATCCGCCTCAGGGAAATCCTTCGACTCCTCTTCATACGCACTCACCACGTCAGCCTCGAAATCAAGCCCCCGCGCCTGCAGACTTCCGGGAATCCGGGCGAAGAGCAGATTTCTGATATGCTCCTGGAACCCGAGGATGAACTCCTGAAGATCATACCCCTGATAGAGCGCATTCTGAACCGCGGCAAGTGCAGGGAGCGGCTCCTTTTCCCTGACATTCTTCATGATCTCTCTGTAGGTCTCCGTTCCCACAAGACCCAGAACCGAGCGGACCTCTTTTTCGGTAAGCGACTCGCGACAGAAGGAGCACACCTGGTCAAGAAGACTGAGCGAATCCCGCATACTACCCTCGGCCTTGCGTGCAACGAGCATCAACGCACTTTTCTCATAGTCAATTTTCTCCGCATCACAAATGGCCGCCAGACGCCCTGCGATCTGTTCCGCACCGATGCGCCTGAAATCGTAGCGCTGGCAGCGGGAGTGAATGGTTGCCGGTATCTTGTGCGGTTCGGTCGTGGCGAAAATGAAGATCACGTTCTTGGGCGGCTCTTCGAGGGTCTTGAGCAGGGCGTTAAAGGCCGATTTGGAGAGCATGTGCACTTCGTCGATCACGAAAATGCGGTACTTGCCGCTCATGGAGGAGTAGCCGATATTGTCGCGCAGCTCCCTGATATCGTCGACTGAGTTATTCGAGGCGCCGTCAATTTCCAGCACATCGAAACTTGAACCGCTGATGATGTTTTTGCAGGTGGTACACTCGCCGCAGGGATCGACCGTGGGGCCTTTTTCACAATTCAGCGCCCTGGCCAGAATACGGGCGCAGGTGGTCTTCCCCACCCCCCGGGTACCGGTGAATATGTAGGCGTGGGCCACCCGGTCTTTTTCGATTGCTTTTTTGAGGGTATTGACGATGTGCTCCTGTCCGACCACATCATCGAAAGTCAAAGGGCGCCATTTACGTGCAAAGACAAGATATGCCATACATCACTTCGGAGGAAAGAGGAAAAAAAGGGGCCAAGTTTACCTGCGGCACACCGAGAATCCGCTTACCGTTGCTCCCTTCCGGGCCTGGCGGGGTTCACAGCCTTTGGTTGCGCAGGGCCTGGCCCCCGAACCTAAAAAAAATTATGAATTATGAATTACGAATTAACACAATGCCTGGTTACGTACTATCATCGATAATCTCAAGACCTAAGCCTTTTTTCCAACTCGTAATTCGTAATTCTTAATTAGTAATTGAAAATGGCGGAGAGGCAGGGATTTGAACCCTGGGTACGGTTACCCGCACACACGCTTTCCAGGCGTGCCCCTTCAACCGCTCGGGCACCTCTCCGTTTTTCAAAGATTTCAAAATATAATAAACGAACAGATGCCCAGAAACTAAAATCAGGCTTTTTACTATTTCGCACGAACCGGAGCAATATTGCCGATCGCGGTAAATCTCAAGGTTTTACCTGAACAGATCCAGAAACCGATCCTCGAATCTTCTGAAAAGACCCCAGCGGTCCAGCTCAGTTTTGAGCTCCACGGCCCTGGATCTGTCCCGGGCCACTTCCCTGAAAAGCGCTTCGATTTTCTCTCTGGCCTCGGCGGGGATATCATCCTTGGGCCCGGAGGGCGCACTCTGCTCAAACTCCTCCGCTTCGGCCGAATTCTCCTGCTCCTCGTAGGCCAGCATGGCGGGAAAGTGCTCCCTGACCTTTTCCTCTATGATCTCAAACTGCTCCTCCATTCTCTCCACACCCTCCTTGACCTCTTCCAGATCGATTGAAAAACCCACCAGCTCCCTTAGAAGCCTCAGGACCGAAAGAGATGCTTTGGGATACGAGGTCGTACCGGCATAGGCAGGCATGGTGACCAGAATGCAGGCAGCTTCTATGCCGCTTGCCATCCCGGGCAGGATACCGGCCGGACCGGGGATCTCACCGGCTGGCAGAGGTTCAACGCCCAGCGATTTGAGCTTTTCGGATACCGAATCACTGTTTGCGGCGAAATAAAGCTTGGGCTCCCTGGTGTGGCTGACCGGCTGAGGTATGGCCGACACGGTCAGGATCTGCCTGACGTTGTGCTTTTTGGCCACCTCGAAGAGCTGCTGCATGAGGAACATCCCCTCCCTGCTGCTTCCCGGCTCAAGATTGCTCTCGTAGATGAGAAGGTCGGGGGATACCTTGTAGTGCAGCGTGCTCACCAGCGGCTCGGGGGGCAGGAATCTTCCGTTTTTCACCACCCCTGCCGGCGGTATGAAGAAGGGGCGCAGATCTATGGACCCGTACACCTTGGCATCGGTTTTTTTTCTGATGTGGTCGGCCGCCATGAGTGCCACATTTCCCAGACCGGGCCATGCGGCGATGAGGACGGGCGCGTTGGAGAAGCTGATTTCCTTCTGTTCGTTCTGATTGTGCAGTATAAGGTCGTTAGACATATCGATCACCTCCTGGCGCCCTTTTATGCGATTTCCGTGCCAGTTCGGCGGAAGTGCTTTTTTCTGAGGACAGGGGCGGGGGAAGGGGGTTTGTGGGGATATTTTCTTTTTATTATGGAACAGGAGTGTGTCGATATGAAACG
>JBKHHW010000169.1:0-6770 GCA_046538945.1 Chitinispirillaceae bacterium
GTCAGGTCCTTCGATCATCGCGACAGAAACAGGTGAACGGTTGGATGGGCTCAGATAGGAAAAGCCGTTTTAAAACGGCTTTTGATCAGGACTTCTGCGCGCTTTTGTTTTTGCGGGTGCGGTTTTTTCCATAACTACCACGAAAGATTTTGCCCTTGCGGGTGCGACGGTCTCCTCTGCCCATTTTTGTCCTCCTGTTGTTTGTCGATTCCAATCAGTTTTTTGGCATCCGGATATGAATCGAGTGCCATTGCCATAATTGGTCTAATATAATTTTTGCGCCTGCTGTGAATTCAGCAGCAGAGTTTTTTTGTTCCAGTCGGTTTTTCTGAATCATCAATAATGATCATTTCATCTGAATCGGTGTTCTGATGGCGGTTCTCGTAAGGTGTGCAGAGACCGACTACCAGCATGGATATCAGAACCAGTACCAGAAGGTAGAATAGTATGCGTGAAGCGGCTGCAATGGCGAAAGGTGCCCCTCCGAATCCATAGAAGGCAGCAACCGCAGCCAGAAAAACAATCAGCAGAATGCAGTAAATCATAAGAACCTGCAGTTACACACTTTCGGCTACACAGTCGAGGACATCCGGCACCGATTCGGGCACTCCGGTACAACTGTTAACAAGCAATTAAGAAGCCTGTATGTCACACACCCTTTTGGCCGGTGACATGCAGTCAGCAGCGACTGATTTCAATTTTGTTGCTCTTTTTTCTGGGCTGATTTATATTTAACTTAGTTAAGGGGCCCGTAACTCAGTTGGTTAGAGTAGCGGACTCATAATCCGTTAGTCCTAGGTTCGAGTCCTAGTGGGCCCAAATTTCAATTTCTCACGGGAGGAAAATTGCAATCCATATCGGTTTGCGAAATCAAAACAGATAACAGAAACAGGCTCTGAAAATACAAGCACTTCCTTTTGGAGGTGCTTTTTTTTTCCGGTTATAGTATAATGAAACCGGCTTATCACGACCGCGGAGGTACAAATGATTCAGGATTTGGAGTACTTGATACAACTTCAGGAAATAGATTCAAGAATTAAAGAGCAGGAAATGGCCAAAGAACAGTTTCCGGCGGTAGTTTCCGAGCTTGAAGCTCAGATCAATAAAGCCCAGGATAAGTTCCAGTCCGCTCAGGACAAACTTGACTGGCTCAAAAAGGAGCTCAGTGATGCCGAGGAACAGACCGCCGAAGCCCAGAAGAGCCTGAGCAGGAGTCAGGAGCGCCTATCAACCATCAAAACCAACCGTGAGTATGATGCCGTTCACAAGGAGATTGAGACTCAGAAGAGCCTGCTCAGCGGCTCCGAAGATAAAAAGAAATCGATCAGTGACGAAATAGAAAAGCAGTCTGGCGCTGTGGAGGAAAACAGTAGTGAGCTCAACCGGATCAAATCCGAACTGCAGCCCCAGATAGAGGAACTCAACGCCAAAATCGGGGCAATTGATTCTAATATTGAACAAATCACAGCTGAAAGAGAAGAGATTCTCCCGAAAATAAGCAAACCGACCCTGCGCACCTACGAATCCATTCGCAAGAGACGCAAAACGGGACGCGCCCTGAGCCTCATCAGCAGCTCCAAAGTGTGTACGGTGTGTTTCAAAGTTCTCGAACCTCAGCTCTACAATGAAATCAGGCGGGGAACCAAAATCATCTTATGCGAAAGCTGCGGTTCCATTTATGTCTGGAATGAAACCCCACCCGAACAGAAATGAGACCAGGCGTCCCGAAAAGCGTTTTTTTGCTTTTCGGGCACTGTGAAAAGCGCCCCGAGTATGAATAGTATCAGTCTCTACCGCAGAATGCTGGGATACCTTTGGGTCTACCGCTCGCTTATCGCGGTTTCCCTTCTGTTGTCCCTGATGGTGGTGATCTTCGAAGGCATGTCTTTATGGTTCGGTGCCTCGCTGGTGCAGACCCTTTTCAGTCCTGAAACGGTTGAAATGACACGGCCGGAATTCTCGCTGGCAGATCTAAACAATTTCCTCAAATACTGGACCTACCAGATAATAAACCGGGACAGCGCCCTTACTTCCCTCAAGCTTGTCTGCGCCATGATGGCCGTGACCTTTTTTTTGAAGAATCTGTTCATATATCTGAAGCAGCTGGTCATGACGAAAATCAACCTGCTCATAATCCGTGACATGCGCAACCAGCTCTTCTCCCACGTGCTCAAACTGCCAGTCACCTATTACGACCGGACCAAGTCCGGTGATGTGATTTCGCTCATCATGAATGACGTGCAGAGCATCAATGCCTCCATGACAGGCACGTTTAACAAGATGTTCATCGAGCCCATGCGGGTTCTTTTCTTCATGGGTATGCTTTTCATCATCAACTACAAGCTCACATTGACAGTTTTTGTGATTTTCCCCGTTCTCGGTTTTCTCATAGCCCAGATCGGAAAAGCGGTCCGAAGGAGAAGCAAACGGGTTCTGGAACATATGGCAGGCCTGCTTTCGATTCTTCACGAAACGATAGGGGGCATACGCATAGTCAAGATATTCGGAATGCACGATTCCGAATCGCGCAAGTTCGGAAACGAAAACAAACGTTTCATCCTTCACTCCTACCGCTCAACCGCCATCGGCGCCATTTCCAGCCCGCTCACAGAAGTAATGGGGGTGGTGGTGGTGATAATACTTCTCTGGTACGGCGGACGTCAGGTTCTCACCAACGGAGGCTTCGGAGCAGAGGATTTTGTGAGGTTTCTCATTTTTCTTTTCTCCACGTTCACCCCGCTCAAAGCCTTGAGCAACATACACTCGGTTCTGCAGAGAGGTTTCGCCGCAGCAGACAGAGTTTTCGGAGTTCTTGATTCACCGGTTGAACCAATCGGGAAGACCGGAAACTTAAAACCTGAATTCAATGAACAGATCCGGTTATCCAATGTCCATTTCAGCTATCCGGGATGTGAAGAGGAAGTTCTGAAGGACATCAGCTTTACGGTCAAAAAAGGCAGTATAGTTGCGCTGGTGGGATCGAGCGGAAGCGGCAAAAGCACCGTTCTCGACCTGCTTCCCCGATTCTATGATGTGACAAAAGGGTCCGTGAGCATAGATGGTCACGACATTCGCAGTGCGGATCTGAACGGGCTCAGAGACCTTTTCGGCATAGTTTCCCAGGAGACATTCCTTTTCAACGAAACCATTTTCCAGAATATCTGCTACGGTCTCCGGGGTGCGTCAGAAAAAGAGGTTATCGAAGCGGCAAAAGCCGCCAATGCGTGGGATTTTATAAAAAAACTTCCCCTGGGTCTCCAAACTGTCATCGGCGAGCGCGGAGTCATGCTTTCCGGCGGCCAGCGCCAGCGCCTCTCCATCGCCCGGGCACTGCTGCGCAATCCTCCCATACTTATACTGGATGAGGCAACATCAAGCCTGGATACGGAATCGGAACGGCTGGTTCAGTCAGCCATAAACAATGTCATCGAAAACCGTACCACGCTGGTCGTTGCCCACCGTCTGTCGACAATACAGCACGCGGATCTCATTCTGGTTCTGGAAAAGGGGCGCATCGTCGAACAGGGATCTCACGAGGAACTTCTTGCCAACAATCACCGTTACAAATACTTCCATGACATTCAGTTTGCGACCGCCAATCAGTAATCGTTTATTGTCAAAAAAGAATTCCTGCTCTGAAAGTGTAGTACAGAGGATAATTCGTGTTTATCTGAGACAGAAGCCCGTAAAGTTTTCCCTGAAGGTTGACTTGAAAAGTGGCATTTTTGAATAAGTAGATGCCCGCATTGCCGCTTATACCGAAGCCGAAAGCATTCTCCCCCGCTCCTCTGGCGAACCCTCCTCCGAACCCTGCACCGAAATAAGGCGCCAGCACCTCTTCTGAAGTGAATATGTCAATCCCTAGCTCCAGTCCGGCCATGAACCCCTCGGTGAAATCGGTGGTAATCTCGCCTACCAGCCTTCCATTGACAAAAGGATTCACCTCCACGACTCCTCCGTAATGAACGCTGTAGGCCAGATTTCTGCTTTCAAGGTAGATGAATCCGGCGGGACCCAGCGCCACAGTCCTGTAGACTCTTTTGGGACGGGGCTCCTCCTCCGGTTCCTGTTCCTGAGCAAGGAGTGTATCCGGATTCACCGAGTCATTCGGTAAAGGTTCTGATTGAGTTGCCAATGTATCCTTCTGCAGCTCAACGGAATCCTTTTCCTGTTCGACTCTGCTCTGCTCAAGAGAATCGGTTATGGAATCGTAAATTTGGGGGCTGAGCGATTCTGTTTGGGCATACAGGCAAACAAAGCTCAAAGCCAGAACTGCTGCCATAACGGTTAATTTCATTCGGTAAACTCCTTATTCTGTGTCTTCAAGAAAGTAGTCAAGCAATAGTGAAACCATTCTTCACGATGTTTTGGAATGGTTTTTGAAGCAACCATCGAAAGTTCCCGGCTGTTCTCAATTTCTGCAAAGGAGTACTTACCCATGCTTCCTTTCCTAGCCCTGCTCCCCATAGCAGCAGTCGCCGTGCTGATGGTCATTTTCGTCTGGCCTTCAAGCCGGGCCATGCCCCTGGCGTGGCTCACCGCAGGAGTTATAGCCTTTTTCGCCTGGGAAATGCCTCCCATATGGCTTCTGGCCGCCACAATAGGGGGCATAATAAACGCAATTGATATTCTATTCATCGTATTTGGCGCACTGCTCATTCTTCAGATTATGAGAAAGAGCGGTGGCATTCACGGAATATCCCACTCCATGGCCCAGATCTCACCCGACCGACGGGTCCAGCTTCTGGTGATCGCGTGGCTCATGGGGTGCTTTCTTGAGGGTGCGGCCGGATTCGGAACTCCGGCCGCAGTCGCAGCTCCCCTTCTGGTAGGCCTGGGATTTCCCCCTCTGATTGCCGCCGGTACAACCCTCATGGCCGACAGCGTCCCTGTGACTTTCGGAGCGGTAGGTGTTCCCATCTGGGGCGGCTTTGCAGCCCTGGAAGAGGTGATCGCCTGGCCGGTACAAACAGAACAGGGGCCTCTTGGCTTCACGGAATTTCTTCGCTACATCACTGCTTTTTCAAGCATTCTGCACTTCTTTGTGGGTACTTTCATACCTCTGGCAATGGTGAGCATCATGACCAAAGTTATCGGGGGCTCTTTCAGAGAGGGTCTTAAAATATGGCCCCTGGCCCTGTTTGCAGGACTGGTTTTCACCATACCCCAGATGCTTATAGCCATACTGATAGGACCTGAACTCCCGACTCTGCTGGGTTCTCTTATTGGACTGGTATTATTCCTTCCTGCCGTGAGGCATGGTTTCCTGGTGCCCGAATCCGGATGGGATTTCCCCAGCCGAGACAAGTGGAAAAGCAGCTGGGAGGGAGCGATAAAGGCGGGGGGCGGAGAACCCGGTGAACACGAAAGAATAGTATCACCTGTTATGGCCTGGACTCCCTATGTCATACTTGGCCTGATTCTTCTCATGGCCCGGCTCCCGTTCTTCAGGCTTACCCCCATTCTCAGAGCATGGAATGTGGGATGGGAAAACATACTGGGAACCGAAATCAGCCGCACGATACAACCATTTTACAATCCGGGGATATTCCCGTTCATGCTCATAGCCTTGCTCATACCCTTTCTTCATAAGATACCCTTCAAAGAGCTTGGGAGTGCCGCTAAAGAAACGGTTTCGATGCTGATCCCCGCATCCATCGCCCTGGTATTCACGCTCGGAATGGTATACATTCTAATGTACTCGGGAGATGCCACCGGACGCGATTCCATGCTTATAGTGCTGGCCCGGGCTGCCGCGGAATACTCCGGCAGCGTCTGGTATCTGGCCGCACCCTATGTGGGCATTCTGGGTACTTTCATTTCCGGAAGCAGCACCGTGTCCAATATCATGTTCGGACCATTCCAGTTCTCAACCGCCGCCCAGGCGGAGCTTCACATGATACCCGTACTCAGTCTCCAGACGGTGGGAAGCGCCATAGGCAATATGATCTGTATCCACAACGTAGTAGCCGCGCTCACCACGGTGGGTCTGATCGGCAAGGAGGGTATCATAATCCGGGAAAATCTTCCGGTATGTCTGCTCTACGGTCTGATAGCCGGAATCGTGGGATGGATACTGATACTTGTGCTACCGCCGGGGTTTTTTGCATTTTTCCCTACAGCATTATGAAATCTAACCTTCTATTCACAAAACGCCGGATGCCCTTCCCAACTATCTGGGGATGGCTTCTGATATCCATTTTTTCCCTGGCTGCGCTGTGGACCGTCTTGAAATTCAGCCACTCATTTCTGGCCGTGTCAAAGCCGGTAAACGGGGAGATACTGGTAGTCGAGGGCTGGGTTCCTGATGATGCTCTGGAGAAAGCGGCAGAGCAGTTCCGTAGGGGAACCTATCGCTTCATTGCAGTTACCGGAGGTCCGCTTGATCAGGGCTCCTACCTCATCGAGTATGGAAACTATGCTCAACTGGGTGCTGCAACCCTCTCGAAACTGGGAATCGAAGACTCACTGATTGTCCCCGTTTCGGCTCCTGCCGTTTCACGGGATCGCACTTTCACCTCGGCTGTAGCCCTGAAAAACTGGCTGCAGAAAAGTGGTGAGGAGATCGGATCACTCGACCTGTGTTCTTTCGATGCCCACTCCCGCAGAAGTGCGCTTCTGTTCCGGAGGGCCCTGGGGAAGGAACTGAAGGTCGGCGTGATCGCTATACCCGACCCCTCCTACGATTCCTCGAACTGGTGGCGTACCAGCATGGGGTTCAGGATGGTGGTCGGGGAAGGAATAGCATACGTGTATGCGCTGGTTTTCCG
>JBKHHW010000170.1:0-6751 GCA_046538945.1 Chitinispirillaceae bacterium
CTTCACCTTCTTGCAGAGCTCGTCTGCGCTTTCGTATTCAGACTGATTTCTGATTTTTACTGACTCAATCTCACCCAGGAACTGAAGTGCTTTTTCGAGACGCTCCTGCTTATCCACAGGAATGAGGCTGTTTTTTACTTCCTTTGTCATTGTGTTGCCCTTTCGCTAATTGTGTTGATTGCGTGCCTAAGCTGCCAACTTAGACACGTTAAGTGCTGATTGAAACATTGCCCAATCACTCGGATTGGTCCATCTTTTCACATGGTAGGACAGTTCGCCAAACCGTACCGTCATGCGGTGAATCTTCTTTTTTACTCCCAATACTTCCTTAATCAACTTTTCGTATGCCGAAAGCTGTATTCCCCAATGCGCTGTATCTGCTGTTGAGGTCTTCCAGTCCAGAAGGTAAATATCCTTTCCCATTTCACAGACAAGATCCGGGGTTCCTGCATATCTGAATTTCACTGAATACATCGGGTATTCTATAAGCGGATTCCCGCCCAGATCCTCAACAGGTTCGGGGTTATATTCTGCCAAAAACCTGTAAAGCTGCCGAACCCAAGGCTCCATGACAGGGGGATAGTTCGGAGTACTTCCCTTCAGGATGATGGCCGCTACCTTATGGAAAGCAGTCCCGAAGTCCGCCGCTGTCGTATCACGAATCCAACGATCATCGAAGCCAAGGGGCGACCAGTTACCCTTTTGATCTCTGGTCCCCACACTGGAAAGCACCTGCGTCACACTCTTTATTGGGCGATTGTGCCACAGGTAAAGGTGCTTGTCTTCGTCAAAAGTAAGATCAGGATATTGGAGCCAGGTGCTCATCAGGCCGTCACCTCTTCTGCAATGGGTCCAAGGATTCCGTGAGGCTGTCCGGTCCAGCCGGTCCAAAGCTTTCCAAACACAAGCTTGTTGAGTTCTCTGGTTGCCCGTATGTCGCTCAGTGCATCGTGCGCCTGAATCTCAATGCCGAAATAGTTACAGACTGTTTCCAGCTTCGTGTCTTCGGTTTTCAAGACACCAGCATACCTCATTGCCCGAAGGGTGGGAAGAATATCAAGGGGTGAAAACTGGCAATGCTTCCAGTATTCGAAAGGACCTCCGGAAATATCGGCATACCACTGAGAAAGAAACCGGCAATCAAAATCAGCATTATAACCGGCCATAATATACCTGTTCGTTTTCACAGGGGTAGGGTTATGCTTGTAGAGAAAGCGGTTAAACTGCCCGTAGCATGAATGAGGAAATTCGAAATCACTTATCACATCTAAGGTCATCCCGTGCTTTTCAATGGCCTTTTCGGTGATCCTCTTGCCCTTGATCGGCTGCATCTTCAGATTGATCTCGTCCACTACCTCACCGTTAATCTCAATGAGGGCTGCAAGCTGCAGGAGTGCGTCTGTCTTTTCGTCCGTTCCGCCTGTTTCCACATCAAACCACAAAATTCTCTTATCCAATGCTTTCAATCCTTTCTTGAAGGTGGTGAGCCGGTTGCCCGGCTCTTGGGTTATGCTCCTGCCTGTTCTTCGGAAAGAGCGGTGAAGTAATCGATAACTTTGGACTGCATTTCTGCAGGGACCTCTGACAGAGAGTTGATTTTGAACTGAGCTTTGAGGTTCATGTCGATTCCCTTGTCGGTGATGGATGCCGACTTTGCAAGAGCTTTGACTTCTTTCTCGAACTCCTCCGCGTCCATCACGTTGGGGCTTGAATGATTTTCAGATAAAGGTTCTGGTTTGGCTTCTTCCTGCTTCTGGTCGTACTGGTTGAAAAAGTCCGGCTTTTCCTGAACTGTTTTCAGAATTCTTTCAAAGCTGTAGCTGTTATTTTTGTCCCAGGTGAGCCAATGGATATTTTTCACCTTTGCGCATTTGGCAATCGCTTCCGGATTCACGTTGTTTTCCTTGCATCTCCTAAATAGCAGAGCAGCCTGTTTCTCGGAAATCAGTTTCCCGCTTTTGCGCTGCGCTTCTGTAGGTGTGTCGCCTGTAGACTCTGTTACATCGTTGGGGTTCACGGTTGGCTTCGAACTTGCCCCTGCTCCCTGCATTCCGGCAAGCATGGTTGTTGTGGCCTCCATTTCCTCAGCAGTGTACAGTTTGTTCAACTCTTCAGGGAAAGCCTGCCGCCTTGCCTGTGCCTCGGCACACTTGGCAAGCATAAGGAAAGGTTTCTGTCTCCATTGGTGCCCTTTCCTTTCGCCAGGATAAAACTCTTTCCACCGAGCAGTACCGGTAAACGGGCGAGAAATATCTTTACGATATACTCTGACAGTGCACATCTCAGGAACCTCAATGGTTCCACTTGCTGTGTCAAAAGGTATAGTGTCTTCGAACTCCGGTTCATCCATTCCGTCATACTGTCCTGTTTCCATTGATCGGGAACGAAGAACGTCAATGCTGGTGATAAAAGTCACCTTACTGCCTTCATTGCTGTTGAATTTCATAGGGTGAATCATCCCAGAAAGCGGGTGAACACCTACGGTTTGGCACTTGTGAAAGAACAGCATCAATTCTGCATCAGAGCTTTGCGGGAAAACGGTCTGTCTTACCGTTTCAACGATCATCTGGTGTTTTGAATACTCTTCCGCAGACAGTAAAGATTGATCTGTTGTTTTTTGAAGATTGTTAGACATAAACTCCCTCTCTTTTAGTTAAGTGAAATTGAAAAGATTAATATGTTTGCTATTTCGACATCCCTGTCATTCGCCTTTGTAACCACAGAAGATACGATCACCACAGGGTTTGAAAGGGAATGGGTGCTTATTCCATCAAAGGCATTAATCAGCACCTTTGGACCTCTCTCGATCAGTTCTTTCATGATTTCATCAAACATCTTCATTCCCTTTTTAAAGTGCCCCCTCACCGCCTAAGATTCCGCCATCCCCACAACCTGTGATTAAAGGCGGCAAGGGGAAGTTTGTCACCATTTAAACGACTGCTGCTCCGCTCCGTCCTGATCTGATTCCTCCGGGGCATTGAATTCTATGAACCTGCCCGTGTCATACTGGTAGACCATGGTTACAGTGCCAACTTTCCCGTGAACCTTGTACTTGATTTTCTGGACGTGAATATCGACAGTGTTCTCTTTGAAATTTCTGTATATCGTTACTCCGTTATCCGCTTTGTTGTACCAATGAGCAGATCCGGAAATGTCATACAGGGTAGGAACCGGATACTTCTTTGTTTTCTGATCTTTTTGAATCTTGGCAGGGTGGGCCACTATCCCGAAGTACACATCATGCCTTCTTGCAAACCTTCTCAGCATTGCCAGGTTGCGACCAATCGCATCTGTTTCACGTTCATAATTGCGAACGTCTAAATCCATCTCATTCCATGGGTCCCAGAGTACACCGTCAACGCGGTACTTCTCTATCGCCTCAAGCGAAAGCTGCTTTATCCCCTGTATGGTGATATGATCTTCTTCAGGGTCCAGGAGATAAAACCGATCAGAAAGCCATTCAACAGCCCGGTCCAACTCCTTATCTGTCATATTCGAAAACATACCTCTGCCAAGGAGTTTTTCAGCGAGCTTCTGGACATAGAGTTCAAAGGGGTGATTTTCAGGAGTGAATACTGCCCACTTCCAGCCATGCTCCATTGCAATATTCAGCATAAGTGCATCGGTGAATTCTGATTTCCCGTGCCCAGGTATTCCTGTGATTACATTCAGCATCCCCTTTGCCGGCCGGTATAGATCAGACAGCTTTTCCCAATTCTGGTCGAGCTTCACACAAGCAGGGCGAACACCAATGTTTGAAAAACCTCTCTGCTTGTAATTCAAAACCCGATCAGAAATGCTTTTGATGGTTACGACACTCCCCTTCCTCTTCCGCGATACCTGAGCAACATCACACACATCCGCTATAGAAGATTCAAAGACCTCCAACTCCGAAAGAATCTTTTCTATCGATACTTCCCCACAAGCCTTCTGCTGCATCTCCTGAGCGGTCTTTATCATCCTGCGCCGGATGTACTGCTCAAGAACCACCTGCAGATAACTGTCAATGTTTGACGGTGCTGCAACCTGTTCAGAGATTTCATAGAGGGCTGACTCTAATTGTGGTTCCGCTTTTACAGCTTCCGATACGGTCACAATATCAACCGCCATGGACTTTTCATCCAAAGCAAGAATCGCCTTGTAGATCTCTCTGGTATCCTGATTAGAAAAAGCCTCCGGGGGCAGCTTCCCTTTCAGAGATCCGACCAAAGAAGATTCTGTCAGGATTGTCCCGATGATGGTCTTTTCCAACTCAGGGGATGAAGGGGGAACCAGCTCGGTAGTGCTCACAGTGCCACCTCTTTCTTCTGCGAACGCTCTTTCTCTGTCTGAAACCGCTGGTTCTTGTTAATCCACTTTTGACGCTTTCCAAGCCAGGTGTTTCTGAGAGTAAGATTCAGATCCTTGCGGCGGTCCTTGAATTCCGTATGAGACTTCAGCCAAATAACCATCTCCTCTTTAACCGTTTTTATGTCTACCGCGGGGTAACACTTGTAGAGGTCCTTTATGTAAACTTCACTCGCATTGGTGAGCCACCAATTCACACAAAGCATGTAATCCTCATGCTTCTGGTGAGTGTTAATCTTGAGCGTGGCCTTCCATTCAGGAGGGTTGTGCTTTATATCCTCAACAGTAAGCCCGCCATCCTCTTTCTTTTTCTTCTGCTCCTTCTGGGCAAGAACGGCATTAACTGTCACTGCCAAACTCTCCACCATGTCGGTGAGGTAATCCAGCTTTTGCAAAATCATTTCATTATCACCCACAACAAACCTCCTCCTTCAGATCATCAATCAGAATAAGATTCGAAGCATCCCGGCCACATAACACGCCACACCGAACACCACAAAACTCAGGATTACAGCAGCATTGTCATAGACCTTCCCTCTGGCCAAATTTTTATGCGCGTAAAGGTGTCTATTTTTAATTTTAATACACTTCATAGTACTATCCTCCTCCTTACTGTGTGAAGTTATGAATTTGACCCCTCTTTGAGTTTTTTCTTCAGGTTTTTGCGCACTTGAGATTCCTTTATTCCGGGCATCAACACTTCAGCCTTGTCAGTATACAGATATAAGGGATTCAGTCCGATGCTAATAATCTGTTTCATTTGTTGAGAGTTCATGCCCGGCTCAACCCTCTCCCATTTGCTGATCGTAACGTAGGAGACTCCCAAGATTTGCCCCATCTGTGTTTGAGACAAATCGAACATTTGCCTCATCCGCCGAAATTTGGACCCGGCACCCATAATCACTTCATCCTGTTCAGAATATTTTCGCGGACCTGCGGATGGGTGAACCCTGGCCTGATGTAATCCCCTTCATCCACATCGATATAAAGGAGGTTCACACCGTCCTGGTGCAGATTCGTCCGTTGTTCCGTAGATAAAGAGGTGGGAGTCCGGTTGTTTTCCCAATCACGGACACTGGTGAGGCTGGAATATCCAAGGTATTTGCTGAATTCTCCCTGGGTCAAACCCAAGGATTTCCGCACTTCTCGCAGCCTGTCACCCGACTGCTTTTTTAAACGATCCTTTAACATATTTAAACGTTCCTTTAAAAAATTTAAAAAAAAGTTTGTATTTTTTACTCGTTCGGTTTATATTGTCTGTAGATACAAAAACGGCGTGGGCCATAAAATAAAGGCTCCCCGGCCTGCCAAGCCGGTCATCGTTTTCGTATCAATTTCAGTTCTTTCGCTAATTTCAAAGCCGTGGGAGTTCGCCAAAACTCCTGCGGCCTTCTCTCATCGCCACTTGAGAGATTAACCTTTGCTACTACTTGCAACCGTCGCCAAACGGTTTGCCCTGTCAAAGTACCTTAGTGTTTCCAATATAACATAAAAGTATAGCCATTGCAACAATTTATTATTGTTTTGGGAATAGTATATTCATTTTGGGAATGGAAAGACCGTGGATATTAACTATCTGATGGAACAAATGAGGCGTAACGGGTATGACCAGAAACGGTTTGCTCGGGCGTTAGGTGTCCAAGAAACCAAAATAACCAAGATTAAACAAGGGAAATACCTGGGATCTTTCGCCGAAGTTGAAAAGATTATCGAAGTTCTTCACCTCAATTCTCAACAGGCATACCGATTGCTCACTGGTCAGACGGAACCGAAAACAGAGTCCTCCACTGCCAGCAGGGAATCGATTATGGCAAAGGAAATTGAAGACAAGGATCGATTGATCGAAAAGCTTGAAAGTGAAATCGAATTCCTACGAGAGCAGAACAAATTACTGATTCAGTCACTGGCCGAGAAAAGCACAACAGGGAATCGCAACTCAGAGAACAACAACAAGGAGAAAGATACAAGGCGGCATTCTGCAGGAAAAATAAACCTGCATGGACGCCGCCACACGTTGAAAAAGGAATAATAAGCTGTATGATACTATTTTGACTTGTTACATTTTTGTTACAAAAAAAGGAGTGACGGTATGCGGTGGATCTGGATTGCTGTTTTGGTTGCTGTAGTTGGGTGTTCTGATCCTGTATCAAGCATCGATGTGGTAAATCTTTATGGAACTGTATCTGAATCTGACTATGAAGGGCCTGTATTGAATATCCTGGTAGACGGTATGAATGATCGTTCTGCTCTTTTGTCTGTCTCTATGTGGCAACAAGGGATGTGGGCTGTTATTGATTATCAGGTTACTTCTGAAATAGATGGCGGAAGCGGTTCATATGTCGGAATCGTTGACCCGGATCAGGAATATCTGAAAAGAAGTTACAGAGTGCAGTACATTCCTTGA
>JBKHHW010000042.1:0-22072 GCA_046538945.1 Chitinispirillaceae bacterium
TGTTACCCGAAAGCGTTCCGGTGAGACAAGTTCTTACCACATTAATATTGAAACAGCAGATGAAATTGAATGAATATTATGGAACAGCACTTCAGGACTGCGGTTTTCGATTCGCAGTCCTGGATGTGTTTCAAAATGTTACAGTTTGCGGATCTGAAAACCCCTTTTCTCAAGAATCTCTACAATGCCTTCCGGGCCGACCACATGCCCTGATCCCACCACAACAAATCCAGGCTCATCATTGCTGTTCAAATAGTTTTCGATATACTCTGACATGGAGTAGTTTCTGTCGGTAATGAGTTTTTTGTAGAAATTTTCGAATTCCGGTTCCTCCTTGAATTCAGAAAAGATGATTTCCACAAGCTTCTCATCGTCTCCGCAGAGATACGCTTTCAGAAGAGAATTGATTTGCTCCATTTTCGCACTGTTGCTTTCCAAAGAATAAAGAAGAAATTCTTCATTGTCGAGTTCTTCCAGAAGCTTTATCTGCTCCTCCACGGACTCTATTTCCAGGATCTGTTTGTCTGATTTTTGTGCTTTTTCCAGATACTGAGCATCTATACCGTAATTGACATCATATCCGCTGGCCTGAACGAATATCATCTCCAGGGTAAGAGCAAGAAACCAGGGCCTGTAGTTTTTGAAATGACTTATCGGCATCCCCAGTTCTTCGAGAGTTTTTTCAGTTTTGGCGTATGCGGAATCGGAGATAACATCCTCAAGGGTTTTCCCCCCCTCGAGCATTCCCGCTTTTAGAAGCTGTATTGATTTCTCTTTGAAATCGGGAGCCTTAGAGTTTATTTCCACCATGAGTTTCTTCGACAGAGCGAAAACTGAGTCGATCACATTGCCAAGGGGATAGAAGTCTTCATGTCCGTAGTGTACGGATCCCAAAAGGTAAACCGTGTTGCCGGCGTGGTCTATCTGATATATGAGGGGGTGTGAACCCTCGCAGGCACTCACCGGATCCGGAATATCATCTGTTGTTTTCAAAGAAGTATAGTCCAGATCCACATCGGACATGCCCCGGGAAAGCTTTTGGCCGACAGTTACAGGTGTCCCGTTTTCATCAATTATTATCGAACTGATGATTTCATCTATTTCCTTTTGGTAGAAGTCGTGTTTTTGAGCTCCGGACCATAATCCGATTCTGACAATATGGTCTCCGCTGCGAAAGACACCTTCATCGAAAATAAAGGGAATCCCGTTTACGTTCACTGTGTATGTCCACCTGACCACCTCCTTATCAGTGGTGATTTTCGCGGAAAGCGGCTGCAGGTCCTTTTTGTTCTGATCGAAAACGGCAGGAAAGTATTCATCCACGGGCATCCGGGTTTTTTCCGCAGTACATCGGATAAAGCATTCGAAATCGCTTCTGTTACCCACGAAAAGAAGCGATGGTGAATCAGTTTTCCTTTCGAATGCACTCTTGAATACTTCGGGAGCGTCTTCTTTTTTTGTGTAGTAGGACCAGTTGTCACTCAGGCTGACTTCAATACCTATGGATTTATTACTATACCCGTCAGGTTTTCTGCTCTCGACTGTATCCTGCGCTTCAGGGACAGTGGTGGTTTTTACAGAGGGTGTACAGCATACAAATGCTAAAAAAGCAGTCAGGATAAGTCTGGATATTTTCAAAATGAACCTCCGCACGGGGTGAATGTACTTCGCTGTTTATGGTAAAACAGAAGATAAATTATGAGCTGCTTTCTGAAACGGCAAATTGTGAATCGACATAATTGAGTTCATATCTTCTGCCTGTTTTCCGGATAAAACAGATGAAGTCGTTCCATATCCAGTAACAGAGGCACTTTGGACGTTTTTGACGGATTTTTCGGGCTGATGACGATGAATTTATCCCCGTTTTGAAGAAACGAGTGGAGCAGCCACTCGTGGCCGATGTTTTCGGTCACATCAAAGCTTATTTCCAAATCTGAATCCTGATCTGATATTGAGGCAGCTTCGGGTCGGATGCCCAAAAGGAGCTCTTTTCCTTTGTTCTGAAACATCTTGGCCGCAAGCGGTTCACGAATTCTGATATTGAAGGTATCGGTTCTGAAGTACATTGTGCCGTTTTTTTCTTCGGCAGTACCCTTCAGGATATTCATGGGCGGTGATCCTATGAATCTGGCTACAAAAGTGTTCGAGGGGTGTGAGTAGATCTGTTCGGGGGTGCCGAGTTGCTGGATGAAGCCGTTTTCAAGCACTGCGATACGGTCTCCCAGAGTCATGGCCTCTATCTGGTCGTGAGTGACATAAATGGTGGTGATACCCAGTCTCTTCTGCAGAGACTTGAGTTCCGCCCGCATCTCCATGCGCAGCTTTGCATCCAGATTTGATAACGGTTCATCCATAAGAAACAGTGAGGGATTGCGCACGATAGCCCGCCCGATAGCTACTCTCTGACGCTGCCCTCCTGAAAGTTCGGAGGGCTTTCGGTCAAGGAGCTCTTTAATTCGCAGGATTTCAGCTGTTTCTTTTACCCTGCGCTTTCTTTCATCCTTTGAAATTTTCTTTTTGAGATTCGTGAGCGGAAATTCGATGTTCTGTTCGATGGTCATGTGGGGATAGAGGGCGTAGCTCTGAAATACAAAAGAGACATCCCGTTCGAAAGGCTGCAGAAAAAGGCCTTTGGAGCTGTCTGCTACTGCTTTACCACCGAAATATATGCTTCCCTGGGTCGGTTTTTCCAATCCCGCGATAAGGTTCAGTGTCGTGCTTTTGCCACACCCGGACGGGCCCAGCAGCACGAAAAACTCTCCGGGCTGAATGCTCAGATCCAGCGATTTGAGAACTTCAACTTTCCCTCTGAGAGAATGGAATGTCTTGCTGATTGCGTGCATTTTCACTTCTGTTGCAGTCATTTCCATAATCGTACTTTTCCTTCAACTTTGTTACGGAGCTCTGAATGTTTTACTGTTTTACCGACCCGCTCATCAGCCCGCTTACGATATAGCGCTGGAAAAGCAGGGTGAGAATCACCAGGGGCACGGTGGCAATGGTTGACGCCGCCATCAGGTTACCCCAGGGCAATTCTCCATGTAATCCCTGGAACAGCGCGATTCCCACCGGGATTGTTTGCGCAGTATAATCAATTGTAAGCATCAAAGCGAACAGGAACTCATTGAAACTCATGATAAACACCAGAAGAAAAGAGGAGAAAATTCCCGGAATAGCAAGCGGCAGTATGATTTTGACAAGAGTTCTGAATCTGCCCGCCCCGTCCACGAGCGCCGCTCGGTCCAGATCAGCGGGTATCTGCGCAAAGTAACTCATATTGATCCACAGAGCTATGGGGGTGGTCCAGGCTGTGTAGGGGAGAATGAGAGCGGTATGGGTGTTTGTTATCCCCAGATTCGAAAACAGCTGGAACAGGTATCCGATTATGCTTATCTGCGGAAACATGGAAAGGGCCAGAACAAAAAGAGGAATGACTATTCTTCCCGGAAAACGGAATCGGGAAACCGCATACCCGGACAGACTGGTGATAAGGGTCACTGCCAGGGCTGTAAATGTGGACACGATGAGACTGTTTCTGAGGTAATCGAAAAAATGAAGAGATTCTGAGGTTGCCACCTCAAAATAATTTTCCAGTGTCGCGCTGAAATTTCCGGTGACAAGGAAATCAGGCTGAGAGGTAAACGAAACAATAGACATCCACACGAACGGTACCAAAACGAAAACAAGCATTGCAATAGAACCGGTGAAGAGAAGAAGTTTGCGGAATTGTGATTCCTGAAGTCTCATTTGCCCATACTCTTGTGGAATTTACCGCTATGGATATATACAAGTGTTACAATGAACGATATCGTGAACATGATTACCGATACCGCGGACCCAAGTCCGAACTGATCGTTATTGAAATATCTAAAACCCAGATATGAAAGAGTCTGCGTTTTCCCTCCCGGGCCTCCGCCTGTAAGAACGTATACCAGGTCAAAAATCCTGAGTGAATCTATTGTCCTGAATATTAGCGCCACTATGATTACGGGTGACAGCAGGGGTAGAGTAATCTTTACAAATCTTCTTAACATCGAGGCTCCGTCGACCTTTGCCTGAAGATAGATATCTCTGGGTATTGCCTGAAGTCCGGCCAGCAGAATGATGACCACAAACGGGGTGGTTTTCCACACATCCGCAATCACGATGGCCCAGAATGCGCTCCCCGCACTGCCTAGCCAGTTCACATTGCCACTGATCCCCAGTTGTGTAATGACGAAGTTGACCACTCCGTAGCTGTACTGGTACATAAGCTGCCAGGTTCTTCCTGCGATAACGGTGGGAATTGCCCAGGGGATAAGAATGACTGCCCTCAGAATACCTCTGGCCCGAAAGGTCTCATTGAGCAGAAGCGCGAAAAGAAGTCCCGCCGTGACTTCAAGGATCACCGCCGCAATCGTGAACAGAAGAGTGAAACCCGTGGCCCGCCAGAAGCCGGCTGAGGAGAACAGTTGGGAGTAGTTTTCAAAACCGATGAACTTTTTGGGAAGATAAGCCACATCCCTGAACAGGCTGTTGAAACAGGTCCCCAGAATCGGAAAAAGAATGAACGCTACGGTGACTGCAAGAACAGGCGCAACAAAGATCAGCGCGGTGCCGACCTCGCGCCTGTCATATTTGCCCGTGTGCTTGTCAATCATTTTCATACGTGGAGATTATCTTCCGGATCTCTTCATGAGCCATTTTCAGAGCCTGTTCAGATGACAGCTGATCTGCCAGAGCGGCGTTGATTCTTTTCTGGAGTACCTGCGATATTTCCGAATAGTAGGGTACTACAGGTCTTGAAACCGCGTTTTCGAACACCTGCTTCAGTTCAGCCAGGTGAGGGGCGGATTTCAGAATGTCCTCGTCTGTATAAAGGTCACTTCTTCCCGGATTCCATCCCATGTTCAGCACCATTTCCTTTTGTACATCATAGGAAGTTATGAACTTGACGAATTGAACAGCCTGCTCCGGGACATCGGTGTAAGTCGACACGACCGCATGCCACCCGCCCAGAGTCGCAGCACTTTCATGATCATCAAAGGCGGGCAGAGGGGCGATGCCGACTTTGTCGCGGACCGGGGAATCTTTGCTGTTGTGAAGTCCCCAGGCATAGGGCCAGTTGCGTTCGAAGAGTGCGTTCCCCGACTGGAAAGTCATCCGCACCTCTTCCTCTTTCATATCAGTGAATGTGTTGAGGGGAGATATTTTGTGTTCGTGGATGAGAGATTTCATATACTTGAGGGCCGTGATGTTTGCGCTGCTTGCCACTCTGGACTCGTTCTGCCCGATTATCTGCCCTCCCGCCGAGGTGAAAGTCTCCAGTGCATTGCATACAAGCCCCTCATACTGCGCGCCCTGCCACACATATCCCCAGAAGTTTTTATTCTCCACCTTTTCGTCTTTCTGTATTTCACGGGCCATTTCGAGCAGTTCGCTCCACTTTGCCGGAGGGGCGCTGTAGCCGTATTTTTCCAGAAGGTCTTTGCGGTAATAGAGCAGCCCTCCATCAATGTACAGTGGAAGGCCGATGAGGGAATCGTTATAGGTATCCGCCAGAGAGATCACTCTGGTGAAAAATGGCTCCGTGTCGATATGGTAGCTGCTTAGTGGATGAAGCCATCCGGATGCGGCCAACTGACCAATCCAGGCTACATCAACCAGCATGACATCGGGATTATTCCTTTTACCCCGCAGGGAGAGAATGATGCTCTGTTTGCGCTGATCGGTGTCGGTGGTCTGTCGGATCAGTTTCACCGGGATGCCGCTTTCCTGTTCGAACTGCCGGACTACTTTTTCCCAGTATGCGATTTCGTTGGGTGCGCCGCCCACCATGAAGGAGAGTTCTTTTTGCGCCCCACATCCGGAAGAGAAAAGAGAGAGGGCGAGGGCTGAGAGAGAAAAGAAGGCTGTGTAGAGCAAGTGATGTTTCATCGGCCGCTCCGATCGTTAGTCCGGATGTGAATAGTGGTGTATTATTAAATAATGTTAAATTGTAGAGGAAAAGTCAAATCCGGGTGCAGGGCACAGTCCCGCACCCCTTCCTCTCTCTCCTGAGCTGAATTATTTTTATAAAAAACAGAGGAGCACCCGGATGTCACCGAAATCTTCCCAAATTTTCTATTTCAGCGGTACCGGAAACGGTATCCACATCGCCAAACAGCTCAAAAATGAGCTGGGAGGTACTATTCACGGTATGCCCTCTTATAAAAACCAGAGTCGTGTTTCCGTATCCGCCGACACTGTAGGATTGGTTTTCCCCGTTTTTTTCATGGATGTTCCCGCTTTTGTGAAAGATTTCATCGATAAACTGGACATCTTGCCTTCATCGTTTCTGTTTGCGGTAATTCACTGCGGGCAAACAGCGGGGGCAGTGCTGCAGCTGCTAAAAAAACAGCTGCAGTCCAGAGAACTCACTCTCAATGCCGCACATCTGCTGTACCTTCCTGACAACAGCATATTCTTCTATACCAAGCCGGACAAGGTCGGCCCTATGCTTCAGAAAGGGGAGGAGAGGTTGTCTGAGATAATCGCCTCCCTGAAAAAGAGGGAGCAAACGGTTCTTCCGCATCGTTCAGCCAATACACTCTTACCACGTCTGTCCGAGTGGTTTTTCGGGCGTGTTCTGGGTGAAGAAAAAAAAGGCGTTGATAAGGATAAGTGTACTGGATGCGGATTGTGCGCCAGGGTTTGTCCGGTTGACTGTATCTCATGTGAAAACGGATTTCCGGTCTGGGACGGAAGTTGTGTGAAGTGCTTCGCCTGCATTCATTGGTGCCCGACGCGCGCCATCCGTTTCGGGTCTCTGAGAGTGAATGATAAAACTGCATACAGACACCCTCAATGCCTGGCTTCCGATATGGAAGCTCAGAAAATTCCTCATAAATAGAGAAAAGAAGATATCTGTATATGAAAGTATATACAATCAGCGTCCTGCTTTTTTTGCTGCTTTCGGTTTTTTCCTGTGTAGGACCGTCCAAAGTCGTTCTGGCACCCGATTACAAGAAGGTTAGCATTCCGGATGCTGCAATGGCGATAGTGATCCAGGACCATGACCCGTTCCTTGTTTACAAAGGAAATGTTGAAGATGTGCTCGGTAAAGGCGACCCGCGGGATCTGATCTGGAAATACTTCAAAAAACGCCTTCTGAAGGATGTCATGAAAGAAGTAAAACTGAAAACAGCTTTCTATAGTAGTGTGGATTCAAAATATCTGATTTCAAACGAGATGCTGGAAATGTCTGGAGAAGTTGTGGTGATTGAGCTCCCGGCAGCAGGAACCCATTTTGAATTCAGCGGGATAGAAACAGATCTGGTGCTCTTTATAAGTAAAATCCGCGTCGGAACGGAAACGGACGACTATCAATCAGTCAGGCCCGAAAACGGACTGAACTTTACACCCTCTAAGTCGCTTATATATCAGAGCAGTTTCGTTCTCTGGGACAACAGAACGCACCAGTTTATCAGCTACGGCAGAGTGAAATCGACAGTACCGATAACAGGAGAAGAGGCAACGGAATCGGACTGGATAAAAGCTTCCAGGCAGTACGTGAAAACTGTTTTCGAGCCAGTCGGGCTTCTCAAATAATGCAGCATTCAGAATTAAATGAAAAGGTTCGCAAATCTGTGAAAGACAAGAAGTCTCTTTCCAGTGTTATTTATGTTTATTTTCATGGACTGGCACGAAAACGCTCAAATGAATCTCATTAGAAAGGTTGCAAATGACGCATAAGAACTATTTCGTATGGATGGTGCTTCTTTTTTCAATGTTGTTTTCCTGCAGCCGTGTTGTTTCTTTGGATGAACTGAAGATCGATGACCGAATCCGTATCAATCAGATCGGCTATTACGAGAATGCGCCCAAGGTGGTTCTGGTGGCCGACAGTATCGAAGGTGAGTTTTTTCTTGTGGATACAGAGGGGAAAGTGGTTTTCAATGGAGAACTGGAGCCTCAGGGCAAATGGGATATTTCTGGCGAAACCCTGAGCCGGGGGGATTTCTCCAGATTCGCCAAAAGCGGCACGTATAGAATTTACATTTCATCTCTCGGTCTCTCTCCTGAATTCAAAATTGATGAAAAACTTTACGGCCCGGCTTTCAAATCGTCCCTCAAATCGTTTTTCTACCAGCGTGCGTCCATGGATCTGGACTCCGCTTACGCTGGTGTCTGGGCCAGAAAAGCGGGCCACCCCGATACCGCCTGCGTTCTTCATGAATCTACCGGCAAGAAGGGAATCATTTCATCGCCGAAAGGGTGGTACGATGCGGGGGATTTCGGAAAATACGTTGTCAACGCGGGAATAACCACGGGGACGCTCCTTTCCCTTTACGAGCGTTTCCCCGGGCTGGTCAGAGACGATTTTACCGGCATACCTGAAGGCCAAAACTCAAAAAGCGACCTGCTTGATGAGATCAAATATGAACTCGACTGGCTCAAAACGATGCAGGATGAGGATGGGGGAGTGTTTTTCAAACTTGCCGGTCTGAGCTGGCCGGGCATAATTATGCCTCACCAAGACACTCTGGGCAGGTATATTATAGGTAAATCCACAACATCAACCCTCTGCTTTGCGGCCGTTATGGCTCAGGCTGGACGTCTTTTCGTTGAATACGACAGTGCATACGCAAAGGATTGTCTTGAAAGAGCAAAACGGGCCTACCGTTGGGCCGAAGGTAATCCCGCGGTCAGGGAACCCGAAGAACAGGGCGGAAGTGGTGGCTACGGAGTTTTACAGCACGGATGGATAGACACCACCTGCGCCGGATCCCAGTATCTGGTCAGCGGCGACGGTGCCTACAAGGATGAGTTCCTGTGGGCTGCAGCAGAGCTTTACATATCTTCCGGTGATGAAAAATACGGCTCGGATGTCGAAAAAGGAATTTCTGAAATGACATTTATCGATGTTCCGGCCTGGTGGGACCTGCAGGGCATGGCGTATTATTCACTCCTCACTGCTTCAAACAGTCTGAAGGAAAATATCAAAGATACAGTCAGAAACCGTATTCTGTCCGTCGCGGAAAAGCACCGCGCGATTATAAACGGAAATCCTTACCAAATTCCCTATGAATGCTTTTTCTGGGGTTCAAATGCCTCGTTTATGAACATCGGCACTCTTTTTTCGTATGCATATGAACTTACCGGTGACAGTGCTTATTTCGATGCTCTCACCCGGACGGTTGATTACGTCTTCGGAAAAAACCCCATCGGCATCTCGTATGTAACCGGTCACGGTCATAAGTATCCCCGTTTTGTCCATCACCGCCAGTGCGGAGCGGATGGTGTTGAGGAACCTATTGCGGGTTTTCTGACGGGAGGTCCCAATTCTCTTCGCCAGGACGATGTTGAAAAGGTTTCCTGGGGGGCCAAATACATTCATCACGAACCGGCTCGTTCCTATGTTGATGATGATAAGAGCTACGCCTCAAATGAAGTGGCAATAAACTGGACTTCATCACTTGTACACTGTCTGGGTTATCTGTATGCAAAGGAAAGGTCCGAAAAGTGAGCGGGATTGTTTCTGCAGTAGATATCAGTTCGATACCGGAGGGGATGCTTCAGACAGAGTTCACAGTGCGTTCGTACGATGTGGATATCCGACAGCGCGCCACCATTGAAACGATTGCCCGTTATCTTCAGGAAACTGCATGGATGCATGCGGAGGAGCTTGATCTTGGGTATGAGCATCTTGGAAAGGAAGGTCTGGTATGGGTTCTGTCTCGCCTGTCTTTACATGTGCATGCATTTCCTCGCTGGGCGGATAAAGTGTACGTTCGGACCTGGCCCCGGGGTTCATCAGGACTCATGGCCATGCGTGATTTCCAGATTTTCTCCTCAAAGGGAGAACTTCTGGTTTCTGCCGGAAGTGCCTGGATTATTCTTGACAGGAAACGGGGCCGTCCCCGACGGCCGGATAATCATCTTTCCCTGATCTCCGTTTTGCCTCAGAAAAGGGCCCTGCCCTTTGATCCTCAAAAGATTTCTCCGATAGCTGAGTGCCCCGAATGCGGAAATCTAATCGTTCGCTACAGCGACATAGATATGAACAGTCATGTGAATAACACCCGTTATGTCGGCTGGATAATGGATCTGTTCCCCCGTCAATTCCACGAGGAATCCTCCGTCCGCTCGCTGGAAATCAACTACCTGGCTGAATGCAGCTGGGAAGATTCGGTAACCGCTTATCTGAAAAGAACTGACCGGGGCGGCGCTGTATCTTTAGTCCGTCACAGAGACAAGGTTGAGGTAATTCGGGCTGAAGTAGGATGTTAGAAACTGTGTCGGCTTTTCAGCAATCAAGTTTGCAGAATATTCCCCGGGCGAATCGATAGCGCATTCATTTTGGCCGTTTCCATCCCGCTGGCCACTGCCTTGCTGAGGTTCTTATTCTGGTGCCAGGAACTGGCGAAGCCTGCCGTGAATGCATCACCGCATCCGATTGTGTTGACCGGTTCGATAACGTCTGCTTCAACGGAACAGATCTGCTCTTTATCATTGTAAAGGCATCCCTGACTTCCTCTGGTTATAACACTCGTTATTCCGAATGTATCGAATATTTCAATCATCTTTTCACCTGTCTTTTTCAAATGTTCGCTATCTGTTTCATTTTCCCATACACTGTCCAGGGAAAAAAAAGTTTCGGTGAATTCGCTGAGATTCGGTTTGATGAAATCGGGAGCGAAGGGAAGCGAATTAATCAGATCGTTACCTTTGATATCCAAAATTACTGTTTTCCCACAATATTTCGCCTCCTTTACCAGTCCGGGGTAAAGGTCATCAGAAAATCCCGGCGCTTTCGTTCCGGATATGATGACCGTATGCGCCTGTGGCAGCAGTGATCTGAACAGCTCAAAAAATTCATTCTCAACGTTGTCTCCCACCGGTTGGGTGGGTTCTATGATTTCGGTGGTGGTGTTGCTCTGTCGGTTGAGCAACGTGCTGCAGTAACGGACTTGTGAATCAGATTCCACAAAGGAAAGGGTGACTTCCGTTTGTTCTGTTAATCCGTGAAACAGTTCTTTGTCTCTCCCGCCGAGTTGAGTTATGTGATGAACTCTCTGGCCCAGTTGCTGCAGAATCCGGCTGACATTCACGCCTTTGCCGGAAGCATCCAGAAACAGCTGCCCGCAGCGGTTGACCTGATCCTCCCGGAAATTATCAAACAGGAGAGTTTTCTGGAGTGTGGGATTGAGGCAAATTGTAAGAAATAGAGTGTTGTCGTTATTCATAAGCATTAAGAACAGCAGAGAGAGACAAAGTATGATAGTCTCTCTGCTGTTAAGTTCGGGTTGAAAAATCAGTTGAAGAATTCTTTATACAGAGCATTGACTGCTTTTTTCTCATCAGAAGCATCGATACCGAAAATGATACTGATCTCGCTACTGCCCTGGTTAACCATTTTTATATTCACCCCGGCTTTTGAAAGGGCTCCGGCAGCCTGGGAGAGGACTCCGATTTTGTGAATCAGCCCTTCGCCGACCAGTGCTATAAGTGCAATGCCGAACTCGGTTCTGATTTCATCCGGTCCCAGGCGATCATCGATAGTTCTTATTATGTTGTTGACCGTTTCAGGTTTGAGTTGAGTCTGATCGAGTACCACGGAGATGTTATCCACCCCGGATGGAGTGTGTTCGTATGATAGTTCCATTTCCTCGAAGATGGTAAGTAGCCTTCTTCCGAATCCCAATTCCCTGTTCATTAGAAATTTCTGTAGAGTGAAGCTGCAGTAACCACCTCCGGAAGCCACTCCGATCACATCCCGCTCACCTGGAAGTCTTTCGGACACAATCAGAGTTCCGTTGTTATCAATATTGTTGGTATTGCGCAGGCGAATGGGAATCTTCTTGCGCATGACCGGTTTCACCGCCTCTTCATGAAGCACATCAAATCCGATATAGGAAAGCTCTCTCATCTCTTTGTAAGTCAGAGCCTTAATTTGGGCCGGGGTATCGACCATGTGGGGATGAGCGCTGAAAATGCCGTCCACATCTGTGAAGTTTTCGTAGACCGAGGCATCTATTGCTTCGGCAAGAATCGCTCCGGTAAGGTCACTGCCGCCCCGGCTGAAAGTGGCAATTTCATCCTCTTCTGTGTAGCCGAAAAAGCCTGGAAACACCACGACCTGCTCGGCACACAACCTCTTAAGCCCGGCAAGTTTCAGCGCCACATCCTTTATAGGCTGTGCGTCTCCAAAAACCGGCGTCACGATCAGCCCTGCATCTTTGGGAGAAACATACTTGGCTTTAATACCCTGAATGTTCAGAAAGTCGGCGAAAAGCTTGCAGTTGAGATCCTCACCGGCGGAAACCACCAGGTCACGGAACTTTTCCTTGTTTTCTTTGGGAGAACTTAACCTGTCATCCAGGTCGGACAACACCTGCTCAAGACGTTCACGGGATACTCCCAAGGGTTCGTAATTGGTAAGAAAGCGGTTTTTGATCTCCTGAAGAGAAGCGGAATAGTCCTGATCCTCAAATGCCTTCGCGGTGGCATCGATGAGCAGATCGGTTACTTTCACATTGAATCCAGGGGCTTTACCCGGTGCGGAAAGCACAATGCAGCGGCGCTGGGGATTGAACCGCATGATTTCGACGATCTGTTTCAGCTTGTCACTGGTGGCGACTGAGCTGCCGCCGAATTTGCAGACTATCAGATCCATATAAACCTCTTCGATCGGTTTGCCCTTACCGTTGTACGATGATCACTGAATCGCGGGTATGTTCAGCGTTCAGCGTTCAACGATATCGGATTGAAAATGGTTTTGTGATTATTGCCTAAGAAGATCTTTCGATTGGCATCATTTGAAAATAAGTTATTTCTGAGCTGCTACCAAAGTCGGTTGCTGTTTCACTTTTTTTGATCAGTTCTGAATTCTGAACCCGGATCTCTGAACTTTCTCTCTGTATATCTGGGGCGTAACTCCGCAGTGACGCTTGAAAGCCCGGGTGAAGGAGTTGCTGTTCGGATAACCCACCTTGTAGGCTATATCGACAATCTGTTCGCTGCTGCTTTCGAGCATATGCTTGGCGTGTTCCATCCGCACGGAGGTCATGTACTGGTATAATGTGCGTCCGGTTTCCTTCTTAAATAGTACATTGAGGTAATTGATATCAACCGCGCACTCGTTTTCAAGCTCCTGCTGGTGCTCCATGCGTGAATAGTGCAGATCCATGAAAATTTTGGCTTTGGCGACCAGACTTCTGGCCTTGTTTTTGGGAAACTGGCTCTCTTCTATGAGCAGGAGGCCTTTTTTAAACAGTACAACCAGTATCTCCAGAAGCCGGGAAATGGTTGCCAGGCCGAGCATCTCTTTTCTGTTTGCTATCACCTGCATCAGATCGAAAGCGAGATTCTCAAAATAGAGCCGTTCATTATTACTCAGGACTATTTTCCCCTCGATTTCCGTATTCCAGTAGCATTTGGCCTGTTGAGAGGGAAGAAGCGAGAAAAGGAGCTGAAAACACTCGAAGTTGCCTCGCTGATGAAGGTAGCTGTGCCGTTCACCATGCTCCATAATACCTAGAAGTCCCGGGCGTGCTGTGCCGAAAGTGTTTCTGGTGACGTTCTGAAGGATTCCTGTTCCTTCAACCTGATACCATAATCTGTAACAGTCCTGTTGAAATCGCAGAGGCATTGTTGTAAGATTAGAAGAAGTAGAGGAGTGTTCCAGATAATCTATGGAATGGACCTCAATCTTCACCTTGGACAGCTCGATAAGAGGCTTATCGTTCCAGCGACGTAGACAGTCAAAGGTCCGCAATGCCGGAAAAGACGGATGGGCCGTGAAAACCGGGTCTTTAAAAGACGAAAGTATATCATGACGCGTTGGAAACATGGGCGATTAATATATATTATGGTCACACTAAAATTACCTGCTACAGCTTTTAAGCCACATCTAAACATGTACCCGGTCTGATCGAGAAGTGTTTGTGTGTGGGTTGGATATAAAAATCAAAGCGGACGAGGATGTCCGAAGAATGTGCATCAACTATGCCTCCAAATAATTCTGATTCAAATCGTTTCATTACGGATGACGGATCATTATCGTTGTATTTAAAGGAAATCGGCAAATACAAGTCTCTTCCTCTTGAGGAGGAGGCCAAGCTTGCCGTGCGAATTCGCAAGGGTGATAAAAGAGCTTTGGAAAAGTTGGTCAAAGCGAATCTGCGTTTCGTGGTGAGTGTCTGCCGCAACTACCAGAACCAGGGCTTGCCGCTCAGTGATCTCATAAACGAGGGTAATCTTGGACTTATCAGGGCAGCCAAGCGGTTTGACGAGAAAAAGAACTTCAAATTCATATCCTATGCGGTATGGTGGATTCGCCAGGCGATACTTCAGGCTCTGGCTGAACAGTCCCGGATCGTGAAACTGCCGCTCAACAGGGTGGGGACCATTCACAAAATCGGAAAGGTCCAGAGCAAACTTGAGCAGAAGCTGAACCGGATGCCCAACGTGGATGAGATCGCAACCGAGCTTGCACTTGATACTCAGGAGGTGCGGGAAACGGTCCGGATTGGTAACAGTCATATGTCTCTGGATGCTCCTCTTCTGATGGGGGATGATTCAAAGCTTATGGATGTGCTCAAGGATGACAATCAGGAGCAGCCCGACGAGGGAGTGATCGATATATCGCTTCAGGCTGAAGTGAATGCTGTTCTGGAGAGTCTTTCCGAGAGGGAAATGGAAGTTGTCAAACTCTATTTCGGCATCGGTGAGGAAACAGCTTATACACTTGAAGAAATCGGACAGCGTTTCAATCTGACGCGCGAACGGGTGCGTCAGATAAAGGAGAAGGCGCTCAAGCGGCTCAAACACAGTTCACGAAGTGCCCGGCTGTTTCAGTACAGGGGCTCTTAAGCTTTTTCAGGGAGGCAGTTGTGAAAAGATGCGCTTATTGCGGAACGGATATCCTTTTTGTGGAGGGTAGAACCGTTGATGGACTTCATTTCTGTAACAGCAGATGCGCCTCCCATGCTCCTTTCTTCCCTTTCACCGATCAGGTTACCTCTGATGAGCTCGATGATTTCGTGAATAAGATTTACAAGGGAAACTGCCCGGTGTGCAACAAGAGGGGGCCTGTGAATTTCTATCTGTCGCACAGAATCAGCTCTGCTTTGGTCATGAGTTCCTGGGGAAGTCGGCATAAGATCTGCTGCCGCCGATGCGGCACCAAAATGCTGCTTCTGGCGATGTTCCGCTGTTTTTTTCTTGGCTGGTGGAATTTTCCCTGGGGTGTGATTATGACCCCGGTGCAGATAATCCGCAATTCTGTTGAAATCCTCAACGGATACATCCAGGAAAAACCTTCAGGAAGGTTCAGGCGAGCACTGAAACTAAAACTGGCCAAAATATATATGGAAAAGAGGAAAAAGGAGCAGGAGGAAGAGGAAAGAGAACTTGTAATGGCTTGAGTTTCAGAAAAACATCTCTGCTGCAGGTTGACCCGCTTCATTTATCATCTCAACCCCTTTCTCAAGAATCGGATCTCTTCTGGCCGCTACATCTTCGACTGTGACCGTGATTACCTTATCGGGAGCTATCCCGTTACCCTCTACAAGCTCCATATCGGATGTGTACTCGACCCATCTTGAAATACTGTAGTACCAGCCGTTGGGGAGCTGGCGGGAGATCGGATTCCCGGAGCTGCCTCCAGTCGTGTCTCCTATAACCGTGACGGACGGAATGTGTCTCATGTAGAGTACGAACATTTCGGTTGAACTGAAGCAGCCCCGGTCTGTGAGCAGCACTACCGGGCCGCTGTAGGTCCAGTCTGCAGGCCTGACGTAATAGGGGATTAACTGGCTGTGATCATCGTGTTCGGGACCGTTTCTCCATTTGATGTAGGCTGCAAGTCTGGTTGAATCCGCAAAGCGGCTTGCAATGCGCTCTGCATTCTGGGAGTTTCCTCCGCCATTGTTTCTGACATCAATTATTACACCTTTGCAATGGGTAAGAGTTTTGATGATCGGGTCGATTTCTCGTCCCCAGCCGTCTCCTTGAAACGAAACAATTCTTATGTAGCCCACTGAATCTGCAGTTTCACCGTAACCGATGTATCTGCTGGGAGTGATTTCAAGAGAACTTTTCAGATATGAGTGCACATTTTCTTCATCATAGAATGATTCGCGGTTGGGGGGGTATCTTTGGAAACCATACCTTTCAGAATACAGATATACGTGGATATCACGGAGGCTTTGAAGCATTTCGCTGCAGGTCATAAAAAACAGGGAATCGGACATGCTTTCCGAAATACGTGGCCGATAGACGGAATAGATCGAATCCCAATCTATGTTCTTATGAGGAAAATAGGAGTAGAACCGGTCGAAGTCTTTCCAGAGAAGGTTGAAGCAGATATTTTTATCCTCCGCAGGATCAGGCCCGATGAGTAGGTCTGAACATCCGTACAGCAAACAAATTAGAATTATCAGAAACGGCACGTTCCTGCTCATCTCAGAACCTCACTGCAGCTTTGAGGAAAATGCCGTCAGAGCCGGATTTGATCTGTAAATGTCTTTTGAATGAAAAGTAATCCACTCTGTAGATAAATATCAATCCGTACCGTTCTGTGATATCATAGGATAGCTCAAAGTCGTTACGGATGCAGATCATATTATGAATACTTCCCCAGAAACGATCCGGGTTGAAACGGTAGAGGTTGTATGCCGGGCGCAGCACCAGGGCTACAAGCCCATAAGAGGTCTCGTTGCTGATGATTAGTTTGTCAGTAAATGAATAAGCTCCTCCTACCAGAGCAGAAAATCCAACTCTGGCACCATAGTGCTCGTTATAGGGAATGATCCCTTTGTAACCGAAAGCTGAAACGGAGGCTCCTGCGTAAAGATTGAGATTTTCAGTAAGGTAGGGGAGTCTTCTGCTGTAGTCGTATCTCAGATCAAGCTCGGAAATGGTATAATCGTCGAACAGTAACGGGTGAGAAAGATCTGAACCGAGAGAAAAAACAACAGATCCCCTGTGACAGGATACGGGGCTTTGGTAAGCGTGGCTGATCGATACTGGGATCCGGAACCCGGAGCATTTCACATGTGATATCTGATCATCTCTGATTGCGAAATGTTCTGCCGCGGCACCAATGAAGATTTGATGCCCGGCGGATGCTACGGTGCAGAAGATTAATATTACCGGGAGCGTTTTAGTCTGTATGAACATAGTATGCTGGCCAAAGTGTAAAAAAAATGAACTCATAATTGGCTAGAGCGGATAATTGGAATAGAATCAGCCCGGCATACAACTGTCGGGCTGCAATAATAGGTTGTGAAATTAGAAAGTGTACCGGATTGACAGAGCACCGTCATATCCGAATCCTCCTCCACTGAGAAGACCGATCATCGGGCGTGTATCGAGACTGAGAAGAATCGGGACACCCGTAGTGTTGAAATTGTATTCGATGCCAATCTGACCGCCCACACTCAGATTCATTCCTCCATCCCAGAGAGAAAGCTGGGCCCCCGGACCGGCATACCAGTTCAGGCCGTTGGTGATGTTCCAGCGCCAGTGATACAGTCCGGCGATGCCAATGCCACCACCCCAGCCCAGATCTACCTCTAAACGGTTTGAGGAACTCAGTGGTTTCTGATAAGTAACTTCCGCATTTCCGCCGAATGGCCCACCACCGAGCCGCAGACCGATTGCGTCCGCCATTGCATTCGAGCTCAAAAGGGCTGTTATGGAAATCAAAAAAATGATCTTTTTCATGGTATCGTCCCTGTCTCTTTCAGGTTTGTAGTGTATCTGTACCCGGTTCAGTCATCAGAGTAATATAAAAAGAAAACAGTGTAACAGAAATATTTATATTTTGGAAGATTTTCTTGTTGGAGCAGAGTATTTCTGAGATCTTTCATTTAGATCTGAGTCCCGGCATGCATGTTGCATCCACCTTGTACTGATCATTTTCCATTCTAATTATTCAGGAGGCATTTGCACTCGTTCCCTATATGAGAGCTGAGGAATCAGTTTTCTACCTTGCGCTCAAGCAGAACAGGCAGTCCAGAGATGAGACGCTGGAAGCGGTTGTGGAGCTGATTAGACTTCATGCATATGGAGAGCATCTTTTCCGGGTTCTTATCTTTTAACAGCAATCTTGAGCCGCCGCTGGGTTTTTTCCCCGTCATAGTACTGTGCGTTGATCTTTACCAGATATGTCCCGTTACCTACTTTCCGACTGCTTCTGTTCTTCACATTCCAGTAAATGCCGAAAAGTCCACTCTGCCCGGCACTCTTCAGAGGAAGCTTCGTAGCGACTAGATTTCCGGTTGCATCGTAAATGTCGGCAGCTCCGTAGTTGTCGGTTCCTGGGATCTGACGGAGCGGAATTCGGGAATAGAGACTGACCACTGCCCCCTTGGTATTGCCATCAAGAACCGGGCCATAGACCTGCCTGACCCTTTCATCCAGTTCCTTGTCAGGTGAAACGGGAACGGGATACCCTGCGACTTCTATGCTTGATTTCCGGTCTATTTTCACCGGAACCCGCGAAGCCAGCCTCGGAGTTCTGCCTTCTGTATCGATTACAAAACGACTGCCCATCCTGAAACCGATGCTGTCTGTCTGATGCTGATCGGGGTCATCCATTTTCACAAGTATTCTGACCGAGGTGATATAGTCGTTTCTGCATTCTCCGTCATACTCGGAGCCTGTCAGAAGATTTTCACCTTTACTCCAGTATGTAAAAGCACTGTCAGGCGTTCCTGCGAGAAGTTCTGAACAAGCGACAGGGGTATTGAATGTCAGTACTAAAGTATCTCTCCGGGCACTTCCAAGCCTCGGTTTGAAATCGGCGTTTTTGACCATGGGGCCCCTCTTGTCCCAGAGAGTGATCATGTTGGTGGTGATCTTGATACGGCTGTTGGATGTATGACGTTCAGCGTAATAAAAATCGAGAGGATACACTTCGCCTTCAATTAAACCAAGAGCGTTTCCCAGACTGTCCATATCGATAGTCCCGCTGACTGCATTGTGGATACCGCCAAGGTCAAGCACAAGCCTTCCATTAACAAATGTCCAAACATCATCGTCGCCCATGAAATCGAAAACCATGTCTTTGCGGTAAATGAAATATGTGTGCATTTCCATGGTGAATGCGAAGTTGTGGTCGTAGCCTTCAGGTTCATTGCCGAACCCTTTTCCGTCAAGCCAAAAAAATTCCGGTGTTCCGTTCGAGCCGCTCCTTTCGAAACTGTACAATCCGTCTCCGATATGCAGAAATGGTAGCGAGTCCTCAATTACAATATTTTTGAATGTGGTGTCGTGATCAGCTGTTGCGACAGTTGCGTCTGCTCCCAGACGATCAGTGTATTCGGGGATGCTTGAGTCTCCGGGGACCCACGGAGTGAACCATTTGTCGATAAAAAGGTTGAAAAAAGGCTGTCTGCCCAGAACCGGCTTGCGTTGGGAGTTCAGCGTATCGGCCACCATCCCGGTATAAAGACCAGATCTGTTGTCCGGATTGAACTCCGGATTGCTTCCGTCTGCATGGAAATCATAAAACGTGACCGGTGCCCACATAGTGTCTGCATATCCGGTGTCAGCCTGAGCTAGTGCGCCGGTGATACAGACCATTACCATCAGATAAAATTTTGATTGTTTGTTCATATCCATCTGCTCCTTCAAAAAGGAATCATTTCTACTTTTTGATTATGACAAGGACCCTGCGGTTTTTGCGTTTGTTCTCCCGGGTATCATTGGGGTACAGAGGTCTTGTCTCACCGTAACCGAATGTTTTAAGGCGTGAGTCCGGGATGTTCTCCTTTTGGACAAAATACCGTTTGACTGCATCGCAGCGAGCCTGTGACAGCTCGATATTGTTTTTGAACTTGGCCTTGAGTCTTCCTGTTATGGGGTCGTTGTCGGTATGGCCCTCTATGGTAACCGGACGCTCAGGATGTTTTCTTAAAAATATGGCTATTTCTTTTAAAAGTGGTATCGCATCCTCGGGTAGTTCGGCACTTCCAGAGGCGAAATTGACGGCTGTTTCCTCCGCGAAAATGCGCACATACTCTTTTTCATTCGCTACTGTAACTCCCTGCATATCTTCAAGCTTCCGGAGATCAGAAGTTTCATCTGCCGAACTGTCAATAGGGAAAGCATGTATTTCCTGAATTTCTTCCCGACTGCTGCCGATGGACCAGATCAGATAAAACGAATGGGAAGAGGCACCTTCACCTTCCGCCTTGATGTTGTACTGGTAAAAGGCTTTTGCGTTTCCTATGCCTTTTTGATAAGGAATCTTTGCTCCTGCAGCAAGCCCCCAGTATTCAAGAGTCCGCTCATCGAAGCCGATTTGACCCCACAATCCTACCATATTCAAAAACCAGTATCCTGCTCGACCTGCCAGACCCCATTCCACTTTTCTGTCGGTACGGTTTCCAGACCCGGAGGTGAAGTCTCGTGCACGGGCCCAGAAGTCGCGCAGATCAAGATCAACTCCGGTTTCTAAGGTACTGTCAGCGAAGCGTCCCGCCCAGGACAGTTTTAGCCCCTTGGAATAGGCCCCCGGCTCGCTGCCCATATTCGGAGCGATGAGATTGAGGGTGGATATTCCGAACAGGTGGTTATGGATTTTATTGTGTTCAAATAACCTCCAGGTCGCGCCAGCATCCAGCCCGATGCCGAAAAGCGGGTCGCCGAAATTGGTCTGGGTTGCGAAATTGACGTTTGCTCCAAAACTGAGTGTTCGCCAGATGGTGCTGGCGTAGCTTATCATTGCGAAGTAGTTTGTGTTACTTATCTGATTTTCTCCTGCGATGATTCTGTTTTGTGTTTCATCAAAATGGGCACTGTTTACCATTCCGTCAAGTTCAGTCACAATCGAAAGACCCAGAGCCTGATTTGAAAAGAGTGGAAGGGTGGCGCCGATTTCCGAGAGGTTGAAGGCACTCTGGAGAACAGATGAATAGGTTCCACGCAGTGTGATCCGATCCTCTTCGGCTATAAACGCGGGGTTGTTAAGCGGGGAGTGGTACCACAGCAGGTCACGCCATCGTCCGTTGAGAACGAATTCACCCGGAAGTCCGTCGCTGAACACAGGAGAAAAGATGCCAAGGAGGCAAATTGCGGATGCCGTGATGCACTTTTTCCTCATACATTGCTCCTTTACAAGGTTCTGCATACTAGGCTCTATGTGTCAGCAGGATTCCTGAGTAGCTTTTTGGCTTAGCACGCTGCTCATTTTCAGTATATAATCACAGATCCAGAATAAACAACAGGGCATCAAAGTTTCGTGGTGGGCCATTTAACTGGATTCAAGCCAAAAATGAACCCCTGAACTTGAATGGAAACAATTCTTTATCTTAGGGCTACATACAGACCGTATTTTTTCTGGACCCTGCATTATCAAATGAAGGTCACCAGGATACGTCAGTATGGACAATAAGAGTTCCCTCAATCGGAATTTTCCGAAGAAAAATGTTCTTTTGTTTTGACAGAATGTTCCGAAATGATTTATATATGTGAATATATTTGATTTGACCCAAGCGAGTAGATCTATTCGCAAGAGGTTGTCATTTCGAAATCCCTTCCTTTCTCATTCCCAAACACTTATTTACCTTATAAAGGAGGCGCTATCATGCGTGTCGCTCTTTTCTCGTGGGAATCTCTGCATTCATTCAAAATCGGAGGGCTGGGCGTTCATGTGACCGAGCTCGCCGCTGGTCTCGAACGACGGGAACATGACATTCATGTGTTCATCCGCCGCAAGCCAGGACAGAATACCTACGATCGGATAGATGGAGTTCACTACCACCGCGTGGACCATGGGATCAGTGACAACTTTGTCCAGTGCATGGATTGGATGTGTCAGGCTATGGCTCATCGCTTTCACGAGGTCACATCGCTTATCGGAAAATTCGAGCTGGTTCATGCTCACGATTGGCTTACCGGCAACGTGCTCAAGTACATAAGTGACGGTTTCGGCACACCTGGTGTCCTCACGATGCATTCGACCGAGTATGGCCGGGACGGTAATGTTTTTCATGATGGATTCGCCAGCTGGATCAGGGACGCCGAGGCTGCTGCTTGCCAGCACGCTAAAGTGGTGATTTCTGTCAGTGGCTTTCTGGCTGACGAACTTCAGCGGATT
>JBKHHW010000171.1:0-6698 GCA_046538945.1 Chitinispirillaceae bacterium
GTGCAGTGGGCCATGCTGAACATATGACCGGTTTCATGGGCCAGAATCTTGCAACCGGCAATAAACAGAACGGTAAAAATAAAGGATACAGAAACAATGCACAGAATCCAGTGCCGAGAATTCATCATCCATTCCAGTTCAGAGTCCGTTTTAATTGATAACGCTCTAAAGACGGCTGATTGTTACACCAAGTCGAATTGCTTCACAATCTATGCTGACAAAATAGCTCGATCAGAAAAGATCAACCACCTAAAGTAACACAGGTCGCGAACAGGACGCGTTTGACATTTTTTTCAGAGCAGAGAAAAGCTCTCCACTACATTCAGAAAGGCATCAAGAGAGTTGTCGTAGTAAAAGTCTTTTAGGGCGTAGTAGCCTATTTCATGATACCACCCTCCGGACACGAACCCGAAAACAAAACAGCGCCGGGTAAGTCCGTTATCCAGAGCGTATGAAAACCGGATAAGAAACCCCTCTTTACCATCGATACTGGCGGGGGACATCTCTTCCAGATCCAGATCATATATTCCGGGACCCGCCCGCAGATTGCTTATCACCACTTCCGCAACCTCATATACCTGCATAGAAGAGTCGATCATCATGGTGGTATGCGGCATGGGGGACAGAACGGGAATCTTCTTTATCTGAATCAGATCCATTGTTGCTCCGTGGCGGGTAAGCAGGGTAACCCCGCTTTCCTCGTACACCATCCATTTGGAGGGAGGTTTCAGAAAGTACCCGTTCTTACTTGCCAGAGGCTGTTTGGCATCTGTCACTTTCCAGGCAACTGAACCGCCGCAGCCGGCAACCCAGAGCAGAGCTACGGAAGAAATGAATGTGAGCATCAGTTTTCGCATTTATCAATCAGATCCTTTGCCATCTTTATGTCCGCCGCCCCGGGAGCGACATCAGTGTAACGGGAGAGAGAACGAGCGGCATCCTCCCTGCGCCCCAGAGTAAAATACACGTAACCGATTCCCCTCAGAGCCGCCCTGTTTCCGGGATCACACTCAAGAGCTTTTTTATACCAGCGGATCGGTTCCGTGCTCCTGGGAGCGATAAGGCGTTCGATATTTCCCATGAGAACCAAGGCATCGGCATCACAGGAATCCGCGGCCAGCAGTCTGTCCACCTGATATCCGGCCAGATCGGGCCTTCCCGCGGCATAATTGATCCGGGCATCATAGATCACCACATCCCGGGCCTTGCATCTGAAAACACTGTCCTCTTTCAAACCCGACTCGGAGACATCCGGATTGTTTGCCATGAATTCATTGTAATTCTCTATTCTTTCCTTCACCAGGGGGTGAGTGCTAAAAAAATAGGGCTCTTTGATATTCTCCGTTACAAGATACTCCTGCAGAATCAGAAACAGATTGTGGAATTCACGAGGCGAATAGCCGGCATTCACCATCCGCAGCAGCCCCAGACTGTCAGCCTCTCTTTCCAGGTCGCGGGAATACCCCGTTACAGCTGACTTGAGTGCTGCTCCCGTGATGGCACCGGAGATACCATCCCCGAGAAGCAGACCGAGACCGATTCTTGCCTGTGCATTTGATCTGGATCGGGCTTTCATTCCGGCCAGATTTTTTTGAGCATGTCTGTTCACCACATGCACAAGCTCATGACCCAGCAGAGCCGCGAGTTGAGCCTCGTTGACCATCCTGGCCAGAAGACCGGTACAGATATAAATGGTTCCATGCGGAGTGGCAAAGGCGTTTATGGACCGGCTGCGCAGAATCCTCACATTCAGGTTGTATCGTTCCTTTTCTCCGGGCTGCAGCAGACGTCCGAGAATGTCGTTGAGGTACTTTTCCAGAGAATCATTTGCAAGCAGGAGATTCTGATTCTCATATCTGAGCTCCATATCCCGGGACTGAGCCATAAGGCTCTCGACGTGAACCGCCTCAGAGGCCCCAATTCCTGCCACCATGACAAGAACCAGTGCAAGGAGCTGTATACAGAACCGATTCGAACTGTTGCTACTGAGCATGTTTTCTTCCCCGGAACTAATTTTTCATTCCCTTCAATACAGCTTCGAGCACTTTGCCTGCATCGGATCTGCTTCTCAGATCCGAGTCGTCCCCTTCATAATAGTGCCTGTACCATTTCACCGTCCCGTTCCTTTGGGCAACTACAGCAGCCAGAAAAGTTCTTTCGGGCGGAACCCGGTAGGACGTGAATCCGTAATATCCTGTCAGAACCCCAAGCAGTACTCCAAAACATGCCGAACGGGCAGTTTTGGCTTTAGCTGAAGAAGAGAGTATTTCAAGCCGCTCTGGGGAAAACCGTTCGTCGTAACCATAAATGTAGACAAAACCATCAACTCCGTGAAGATCACAGAGTGAATCCAGCGTCCCCATGGAATAGGTAAAGCTGTCTATCTGAGTAACCAGGCAGTTTTCGCCGTAAAGGACACTCTGAACAGTGTTGCAGTGGTATCTGAACTTGGTTTTCAGCTCGAACAGAGGGGAGTGCTGCATACTGTCATGGATCACCGCCGCAGAAGCGCCCTTTTGTTCAAGTCGCTCCGCGGCTGCGGCCATGACCTGTTCGGAGGCCTTTCTGCTCCAGTCATCCCTGTATTCATATATTCCTCCCGCGGAGACATCATAAAGAAAAACATCCGGAGAAAGAATACCCAGCCGTTTTACAGAGCTGTTTAGAGGGGAGAAGTTCGGACCGTAGCAGTGAGTCTTCGAAGAACAACCGTTAAGGGCCAGAACTATCAGGGTAAAGAACAGAAGAAAGCGGTAAAGGCAAAGAGTCATGATTACATTACGAGTCGTTTCAGATTTGATTCCCGGCACCGATCAGCCGTCTGTTTCGGGTTCCATTAGAACAACGTCTCTGATATAAGAAACATTACAATCAAGTCTATTCAGATGCAAGTTGAGGTGTTCCGTTAAAGAAAAGAGCGGTTTTTCAACCGCTCTTTTCAGGAATCGACAAAGCATTCTTTACTTCTTCAGATTTTTCAGCTCTACCTGTATCAACGGATTGTTCGGATCCATTTTTTGGGCTTTATTCAGATGGGTCTTGAACAGATCATCTTTTTTCTGCGATCTGTACACCTTCGCCAGTCCCAGTTCGGCAACCGCCATTTTGGGATCAAGCTCCAGAGCCTTTTTGAAATAAGTGGCTGATCTGTCATAATCACCCATAGCGAGATGAGCTTCCGCCCGGCCATAGAATGCTGGAGCATGGTCGTCTCTGAGGTAAAGAACTGACTTGTACGATTCCACTGCTTCCGCATACTTTTTCTGAAGCCTCTGGACAGTGGCAACTGCCATCAGACCGTCGAAATTGAGCGGATCGGACTTGCGAATCTGAGCGGCGACTTTTGCCGCTTCATCGTACTTTTTGGAATCGATCAGTTCATCAAACAGAAGCACACGGTGCTTGTTGTCTTTGGTAAGAGCGGCAAGTTTCCATATTTCCGCTTCCGCTTTGGCTTTCTGGCCTTCTCTCTTATACATGGTATACAGACGTTCACGAACAGCCGGATCATCCCTCTTGAGCTTTTTGGCTTTTTCGAGAAGCTCAAGAGCCTTGGCCTGTCTCTTTGTATTCTCATAGGCATCCACAAGCATGAGAATCACTTCCACATCCTTTGCGTTGGTGGTGAGATACATTTCAAGATTTGTAATAGCATCGGAATATTGTTTTTTACCGAAAAGAATCTCACCGATACGGCGGCTGGCACTGAAATCCTTTGGGTTGAGCTCGGAGAACTTTCTGAGAGCGGCAAGCTCTCCGTCGGTACGCTCAAGCTTTCCATTGACTTCAGCTAACACCTTCCACACCTCGGCATCATCAGCCACAAGCTTCACAGCTGCATTGAGCATGGAAGCGGCCTCCTTTAGAGTCTCCTTTTTTTGGGAGTAGATGATACCCAGACGCACGAAATTCCTGGAGTCCTTCGGGAACGCCTTGACATTTGCGCTGTAGGCCTTTATAGCCTGATCCAGGTCAGACTTCTCCACAAGGAATGCCCTTTTGTATGAAATGTCCGGATCGACCACTTTAGGCAGCGAAACGTAGGCGGCATAAGCCTCTGCGGCTTTAGCAGGCTGATTCACCTTTTCATAGCAGATTCCAAGCGGCTTGAGAACCTCTTTAAGCATGGACTGTTTCACATCCTTGGATTTCCATACCTTGCTGAAAAGTTCAGACGCCTTCTTGTAGTCCTTGGTCTGATAGTAGGAATCACCCAGATCGGCCATGTACTGAAGATTCCGCAGATCCGGCTTCTTCACCAGTTCCAGATACTTGATCGCACTCTGGTACTGCTTTTTGCCGTGCTCGAACGTACCCACCTTCAGAGCCACTTTTTCATCCTTAGGGTCCTTTTCCAGATACTTCTTGTACGTTGAGATAGCCTGTTTCTCATTGCCGAGTTTGGCCTGGAGGTCACCCAGAGCTTTAAATTCCTCTTTAGCTTTAGGATTGAGAAGTACTATCTGCTCATAGGAGATGACAGCGTTTTTGGTGTCTCCGCTCCTGGCCTGACACTCTGCATAAGAAGTCAGAAGTGCCACGTTTTTGGTTTCGGTTTCGAGAGCACCCTTATACATCTTTACAGCATCGGCATACTTTTTCTGCTTCTTGTAGATGTCACCGAGAGCGGTATAGGTCACCGCATCAGCTTCACCTGCAGCAATGGCAGCTTTACCCACTGTGACTATTTCATCATCAAGCTTCTTCTTGATGAGGATATTCATGTAATTCTTATAGATGCCTTTTATGGAACCGTCGATTTTGCGAGCTTCTCTGAAGGCATTCAACGCACCATCAGTATCTCTCTGCTCATAAAGCAGCATTCCCAGACTCTTCTGAGCTTCCGCCGTCTCAGGCTTCAGGGCCAAGAATTTCTTCAAGTGCACAACGGCTTCCGGCTTTCTGCCCTCAGCCAGAGCAATATCGTAGAGACTTTTGAAAACCTTGGCATCTTTGGGAGTGAGAGCAGACAGTTCCTTAAGAAGAGTATACGCTGTTTTCGTATCCTTCTGATTCATGCTGTAGGTGACCAGACGCTTACGGGCCTCCACATCCTTTTTATCAGAAGCGACGATCTTCTTATCCAACTCGGCGAGAGATTTTCTTTCCGCATTCACCTTCTCGGCATTCCCTGCTTTTTCCAGAGCCTGGATCAGACTCAGACGGATCGAAACATCATCCGGTTTGAGCTTCTTAGCTTTACTGAGATGATCAGCGGCTTCCTTCGGACGTTTGGTATGAGTGTACCCTTCCGCCAGAAGCATACGGGTTTCAAGATCATTAGGAGCGGCGGTGAGTACCTTTTCCAGATTCGCCACACCGGCTTCGTACTTCTTGCGGTCGATCTGGATTGCACCGACCCGCTTGTTGGCCACCTTGTGCAGCGGCTGCAGTTTCAGAAGTTTTGAATACGCTGCAAGCTCGCCATCAACATTCTTAAGCTTGCCATGCACTTCACCCAGCGTTTCCCAGATGATCGAAACGGTATCGGCCAGAGTGGCAGCACTGCTGAGCTGTTTCACAGCTTTGCCAAGTGTCGCCTTCTCTTTTGAATAAATCAGACCCAGTCTCAAAAAGCTGCGGTAATCCTTGGGAAACTCCTTTGTATTTGCTTCATATAGTTTGACGGCAGTTTCCTTATCAGTTTCCTCCCGCAAATATGCCTTGAGATAGGATGCTTCCACATCCTTGACACTAGGAAGGCTGGTGTAGGCATTATAGGCATCAGCCGCCTTCATCTTCTCACCGCTGCTTTCATAGCACTTTGCAAGTGGCAACAGAGCGCCGGCCAGCACTTTTTCCGCCGGTTTGGCAGCTTTCACTTTTTCGAAACAGGAGATGGCCTGTTTGCAGTCCTTTGTCCTGTAGTAGGAATCACCCAGCGCAAACATGACTTTAGTCGTCTGAAGTTTCTTGTCGCTTACCTTCGTCAGGTACTCGATTGCGCTCTTGTACTGTTTGTTGTCGTATTCATACAAACCGATTCTGGAAGCGACCTCCTGATCGGCAGATACTTTGGTAAGGTACTTCTTGTAAAATTCCATACCTTCCTTCTCTTTTCCCGACTTGATGGTCAGATCACCGAGGGTTTTGTATTCCCTGGTGGCCTTTGAGTCCAGAAGAACAATCTGCTGATAGGAAACAATGGCGTTCTTTGTGTCTCCCGAAGCAGCCTGGCACTGGGCGAGCTGGTTGAGGAGGTTCAGATTCTTCTTGTCGAGATCGAGTGCGCTTGAGTACATCTTGATTGCATTTGCGTAATCCTTGCGTTTCTGGTAGATGTCACCCGCGGCGGCATACATCTCCACATCAGCTTCCTTCATGGAAATCGCCTTCCCGATGATCTTGAGCGCCTCATCCTCCAGCTTCTTTCCCAGAACTATGCTGCTGTAGTTTTTGTAGAGACCTTTTGCGTCAGGATCAAGCCTCAGAGTCTTGCGGTACTGCTCCAGAGCACCGTCCAGATCACCGGATTCAAAAAGAAGATCTCCGAGTTGCTTGACAGAAGAAGCACTGCTGGAATCAAGAAGAACGTAATTCTTCAGATAAAGGATACCATCCTTCTTATTGCCCTCCTTGAGTGACATTTCATAGAGATGTTTGAACGGTTTGGGATCGTCAGGGGTAAGCAGCGCGAGTTCTTTTAACAGGCTCATCGCCGTTTTGATATCCTTCTTCTCAAGAGAGTACTCCGCCAG
>JBKHHW010000172.1:0-6693 GCA_046538945.1 Chitinispirillaceae bacterium
AGAACCGTGCAGTTCACGGCTCCGCTTGACGAATCCGGCGCTGTCGTGCTTGCACATGAAGATAGTCTCATTACCGCATTCAACCACCTGCTTAATAATGCCGCACAACACAGCGAGCCGAACTCCTCAATAGTGTTTGACATCGCAGAGCCCGGTGAAACGAATATCGTGGTAAGAGTCATAGACAGAGGCCGGGGCTTGCTCTCCGAGGGGATTGAAAGGATTTTCGATCCCTTCTTTACCACGGAAAAAGGACACTACGGACTGGGATTGAGTATCGTGAGGAGAATCGTTATGGCTCACGGCGGTTCCGTTACCATAAAGAATAATCACCTGGGGGGTTGTACCGCGGGTCTGAAACTTCCTCTGTTTTTGTGATCGTTGTAGTTTTTTTGTCACAGACCGTAAATTGTTCTGATTAGATAACCCGCGAAAAAGGCCAGAGCCGCTGCCCCTCCTCCGGTGAAGAAGGTGAGCAGTCCTGAAGTCACTATTCTTTTATGGAGGACCAGACCGCGAACCATACCGATACCGAAAAAGGCGAATCCGGTGACAATGGAACTGAACAGAAACGCCTGATCAAGTTCCAGACCGGGAATGAAAAAGGGGAGGAGAGGTATCATGCCTACCATCAGAAAGGCGAAAAATGTCACCAATCCCGCCTTTGAAGGCTGTGGTCCCTCCAGCTGAAGTCCCAGCTCTTCTGTAAGCATTGTATTCACCCACAGGTTGCGGTTCCTGGTGATACCCTCGACCACCTTTTCAAGCGTTTCTCCCCGGAACCCTTTTTCTTCGAAAATCGCCCTGATTTCCCGCACCTCCCCCTGGGGTATCTGTTCTATCTGCTTTTCCTCTCTTTTGCGGGCGGAATCAACCTCATCCCTTTCGCTCTTTGCTCTCAGGTAATTGCTCACAGCCATGCTGAATCCATCCGCCAGCAGATTGGCCAGACCCAGAACGACTATGACGGTTGAAGTGAATCCTCCGCCCATTGCTCCCGCAGCCACGGCGAATGTGGTAACACAGCCGTCTATTCCGCCCAGTACAGCATCACCCAGGTAACTGTAGTTGTTCTTGTTTTTTATGCGGTTGCGGATCTCATTTTCGTTATGTTCCGAACGCAGCCGCTCGTCATCCTTTGGTGTCATCTGCTTGTCCTTGAGAAGATTTTTAACGGTCCTTAAGAGATGAGAGCAAATAATCTACCGTCTTTTCCTCTTTATCCCGGGGCGCGACGGAATCGGGGTGTTGGCGATTAGCAAAACTTCCGCGTTGGGGGATAGTACCATCCCGAGGCGAGGTGTAGTTTTTTGCAGGTAGGTCAATTCGTGGGGAGAGGCATTGTTCTTTGGGGGGGTAACGTATGGTAAATCAATGACTTAGGCCACCCCGGAGGTAAAATTGTGTTGATTCAAAAAATCACCCCGGAGGTAAACCGGGCAGAATTCCGCCCTCTCACCCCCGATAATCGTTGACTATAAACCCCGTTTCTGCTATACTGAAAAAGATCATTTCCTTTTCCATCAGATCGCAACTCAGAGCAGCCTTGGAGACTCACCGGTGGTCAGTATTCTTCTGGTCTCTCAAAACGAGCGGGAAAAACAGATTCTGAAAATGGCTCTGGAGCAGAGAGGCGTGAAGGTCATACTGTGCTGCCCGACCTATCGCCACTATATGCTCATCCTCAAATACTCTCCCGATGTGGTGGTGATGGAATTCCCTCACGCCTGCGCTGACCAGATCCACTTCTCTCACCTGATCAAGAAGAACAGGAGAACGCAGAAGATCACGATTGTGGGCTACGGCGACCCGGTTGATCACATGACCAAAAGGGGCCTCTCAAGACAGGGAATCAGGTTTTATCTTGAACGCCCGCTGAAATTCTCCCAGCTTCTGTCCGTTGTCGATCAGATTCTCAAAGACTGCAGCAAGTCTCTTGAATCCGTACCTGCTCTGTCCGACAAGGAGAAGGATCTGGAGCTGATACTGAACAGCAAGGCTCTTCCCACTCAGAAGATCGAGGCCATGATCCGTCACGTTTCCGCTCTGATGGCGTTTCCTTTCACCGTGGCGAGAGTGCTACGCCTCACCCAGGATCAAAAGACCGGAGCCGGTGATCTGGCCAGGGCAATCACGGCCGATCCGGCCATCACTGCTCATCTGCTCAAAATCTCCAATTCCGTCTTCTTCGCCAGCTCCTCCCGGCGCATTAATTCGATAAAGGATGCCATTGTGCGCATCGGATTCGAGGAAACAAAGAGAATTGTCATGAGCATGTCGGTAATAAATCTTTTCGACAAGAGAAAGGAAACTGCCGGTTTCGACAGAACTGACTTCTGGACCCATTCCATTTCGGTCGGTATAGTCGCGGAACGCATTGCCCGCCACATGGGTTCAGTGAGTGCCGAAGATGCTTTTCTGGGAGGACTACTTCATGATCTGGGGATAATGATTCTGGATGAATTTCTTCCAAGCGTGTTCGACAGATCCCTCGAAGTTACCGTGAATTCCGCGGGGCACTTTGCGGACTGTCAGACAGAGGAGCTGGGGGTCAATCATGTTGATCTTCTGGGAGGTCTTTTTCCTATATGGAAAATTCCGCAGGATATCACCGACGGAGTCATCGGGCAGCTCAGAATTCCTGACGCTACCGAAGAGGACCTGAACTCCAGCGGGAAAAAACTTGCTCTGTGTATCGGGCTTGCCAATCTGATCGCCAAGTCTCTTCAGTACGGCCGTGAATGCGATGAGTATGCGTTTCCGGTAAAAAACGAGCTTTTGGCTGCAGCCGGACTGGGAGCAGGGGTAAGCAAGACTTTCATGGAAAGCACCGCCAACTCCATCGAGCTGTTCCGCCGCTTTCTGCACCTGGAGAAAACGGAGGAGAAAGTGCCTTCTGAAAGTCAGAACAGCACTTCCGTCGGCCTGGTAAATCTTTCCGGAGATATCTTCATCCCCGTTTACAACTATATGCAAAAAGAGAACTGGAACGTTCAGCTTGTCTCTCCGAGTCAGGAGGTGAAAACACTGAACGGCAAATTTGATCTGATGCTGTTGTGGGACCCGCAAAGCGAAAACCAGGCCTTGATTGAGCAGTACTGCCGTATCAGAAAAGCGGACGGAAAGGGAACAGCTCCGCTGTTTGTTCTGGCAAAGGACTGGGATGAAAACATGCCTGAACAGGTATCACATATGTCCTCCAGCTGTGACTTGCGCCATCTTCTGCTTTCTCTCTCCGAGGCAGCCGGCGGCAGAGTTGTCCGTGCATCTAGAACAGATCAGGACTGTGCTCCACCGCCGCAAACAGCTGAACAGGATCAGGAACTTCCGGTCATATCATGACGGCTGAAGTTCCTTTTCGCCTTTAAGCTTCTGGTGAAGCCTCTCCACCTGAAGACAGAATGCTTCTATTCGTGATTCAAGAATGGCCGGAAAGGGATTGCCGTCGCTCTCTATGGTGAGAAATGGCAGAGTTTTGATATTGTCCCCGTAATGACCGTTTCCTGAAATGAGTTTGTCCAGATGCCTTTTGTTATCAACGGTTGCTTCCGCGGAGAGAACCGCCTCAACTACCCGGGTCGGCATGCAGGCGAAGGGGCCTATCTGTATCGCGCCGTGAGTGGAGTGAAGAATATCCTTGAAAAAAGCCCCTGTCACAATGATCGCCTCACCGGTGAGACGGGGATCAAAGAAATGCTTTCCGTAGTTTATGATCCTGTTCATTTGGGTGAGTTCGTACTGGTAAAGACCTGATCCGGCCAGAATGCTTTTGATCTTCTTTTCGTAACGGTGCTGGAGAATCACACGTGCCTGGAATTCAAGTTTTCCTTTCCAGTCGAAATCCGCCTCGAAGATACCCTCCTTCACATTCCAGTCGCAGTATTCCATCCACTCGAATATGGGAGCCCGTTTGACGATGATTTCTCTTTTTTCGAGCCGGTGGATGAGATCCTGACCGGAGAAATAGTCTCGTCTCACAAAAATTTCACCCAGAAGTGATATCACTTTGGCTTCCGAGAGGGGATATTTGAGAGGTATGCGGTGCAGTTGTGAAGCGACCTCGCGAAGCAGTTTGTAGAGTGATCCCACCTTCTTGTTCCTGAAAAGCTCCATTATCTTTTCCCACTGGGCATAAAAGACTCCCATGGCGGCCATTTTGTCTTTTGCCAGAACGGAGAGGGCATTTTTAATATCCTCCATCACATCGGAAACGATGGTGCCCTTGATTACATTGAGCGCATCGGATACCGCAAGACCCGCGTATCCGTTCTCGTTTGTAAGTGAAAGGAGCGCTACATTCGGAATGCGGTATTTTTCAAGTATGCTTCTGATGTACACAGTATACTGAGTAAGTCGGCAGTTGCCTCCGCTGGTGGGCATGAAATACACCAGGTATTCATCCTCACTTTTCCGTTTGGATAGATAGGACAGCAGGCCGCCCGTGGTCAAAATAAGAGGCAGACACTCTTTGCAGGAACTGTGCCCCTTGCCGAGCTTGAGTACATCCGAATCGTATACGGGTATAGCCGATGCCTTTATTCCAGCCCCCTGGAAAGCCGCGGCGAAAATATCACTTGACAGCTGTCCCATAGACGGAAAGAGAACGTGGATTTTGGGGCTTTTCAAGGACACCCGCTTGCCTTCTGATGTCACGAACACAGGTTCGCGCCCGCTGTGGTCTATGAATGCCTTTCTGAAAGGTTCTTCCTTTTCTGTACCTCTGTGAAGACTGCGGTAGCGCGCGATTATATCCAGAAAAGCTTCAATACGGGTGTTCACTCCCGCATCCGCGGTATGGCTGTCAAGTTCCAGTGTAAGAGAGGGCTTGGAACCCATTACGGAACGGAAATAGCCGACCAGAAAGGAATCGGGGCCGCAGCTGAAATTGGTGATGTACGCTCCGAAAAGCTGAGGATGGCGCTGCACCACCTTTGCCGCTCTCAGCAGATTCTGTCCCAAGGCCCAGTTCATCTCCACCGAGCAGGGCTCGTCATCGAACTCGAGAGTGTCCCATGGAATGATCTCCACTCCTCTCGAAGCGAACTTGCCCGGGATGCCCAGATTACCTTCATCCGCAAATGCATTGTAGGGGCGGCCGAAGAGCACTATTCCTATGCGGGAGGGATCCTTTTCAAGCCTTTCCAGTGCCTCTGCCCCTTTGTGTTTCATCTCGGCAAAGCACTCGTTCTGAGCCTTAAGCGCAGCTTTGAACGCCCAACGTCCTTTCTCTTCATCGATCCCGCACGTTTTGGCCAGAGCTGCAAACGTGCTTTCCATCGATGCGTACCCCTGGGAGAAGTCAATCACCGGGGACAGCACTTCGGTACTGCTGAGCATATCCTTGAACGCACTCTTGAGGTAGTAGGGCTCGCTTTGAAGAAGCAGACAGGTGCACTGGTGCTCTCTGCGCCGGTGAGGCATTCCCTCAACATACAGCTCCACCAGTTTGGGCAGAAAGAGAAAATCGGGTTTTGTCTTCAGAAGGCTGTACAGTGCTCCGTGGGCGATTTCCCCCGGAAAGCAGTACGCGGAACGTTTGCGCTTTATCCCCTCAGGGTCAACCTCAGGGGACAGAACTATCTTCATTCCGAGAGATGTGAAGAAATTGGAGTAGAGAGGGTAGAAGGAGTTGGTGAGAAAGGAGCGGTTTATTCCTACCGTTTTTCCCTCCTTTAGCGGAGAAGCTGCATGGGTGGAGAAGACCATGTGCTGACGCTGAGATACTATGTCAAACTGATTTTTGTCGTATCTGATATGATGAATCAGATTGTAGTATTTGTTGCATGCTCCTCCGAAAGGAAACTTCCTGCCTTCAATTATCATGGTATTGATTTCGCATTTGCGGTCGCAGTGCTCTTCCCCCCCGGCGCATACAAAACGTTTGCCGTAATGGACTTCTCTTCCGGTAAGGGTTTGCAGGTCGTAGCCCGAGGGTTCCATCAGTTTTTTCTCCAGCCGGTGCTTCACTTCAAGAGCAACACCGAAAGCACCCATGAGACCGGGTTCGGGCGGGACCACTATTTCTTTGCCTATAAGATTCGCCATGGCAAGAGGGACCGCTCTGTTGTAGCACACACCTCCCTGCATGAATATCTTGTTTCCGCTGGGTCGCTGACCCTTCACACGATTGACATAGTTCATACATATGGAATAAACCAGCCCTGCGACTATGTCCTCCTTGGCAACTCCCTCATGGCTTGCAGTCCGGATATCCGAACTGATGAAAGCGGCACACTGGTCATTGAAGTTGGGCGGATTCTGGCTTTCCAGCGCTATTCCCTCGATCTCTTTATAACCGATATTGAGAGTTTCCCCCGCGGATTCCTCCAGAAAGGACCCGGTTCCGGCGCTGCAGGCCTCGTTCATGGCATAATCCGAGGCCACTGAGTTGGTGAGAAACGTGTATTTGGCATCCTGTCCGCCTATTTCGAAAATGGTATCCACTTCCTTGTCGAAATGAGATGCGGCAGTGGCATGAGCGATAATCTCGTTTATTACCCCGTCCGTTCCCGCATGAAGTCCGGCGATCTGACGGCCCGAGCCGGTAGTGCCCAGACCGATTATGTTTACCGGAGTGTCGATCTGCTCGAGCAGTGCCTTGTAGCATTCTCTCGATGCCTTGACCGGATTACCGTTTGTTCTGAGATAGATCGACCCCACTATCGAGTCGTCTTCTGTCCTGAGTGCGACGGC
>JBKHHW010000173.1:0-6676 GCA_046538945.1 Chitinispirillaceae bacterium
TAAGCAGATCAGGTTGATGCATAAAGGAAAATTTCTCTGACTTTCTTTTCGACCTGTTCATCACTCCAGTTAGGATGAGTTTGTCTGATATAGGCTTTTTTCAGATTCCACGCAAGCTCCCGAAGCTTAACAGCTTCAGCCCATTTCTGTGCGGGAGTAAGATGTGCATACCGTGAAGAGTCGGAGTTTTTGATTTTAGCCTGTTCCTGTTTCATTCAACTTCTTTTCATGATCAATGTGAAACATTTCCTTACAGCATAAATATATACAATATCATCATGGTGATAAATATTAGTCACCCCTTAAGCATCCTCTCGAACTCTGCTTCATCAATCACCTTGACTCCCAGCGCATTGGCCTTGTCGAGCTTAGAACCAGCTTCGCTTCCGGCCAGCACATAAGCGGTTCTCCTGCTTACACTCGAAGACACCTTACCCCCCTCACTGAGAATAAGTTCCGAAGCCTCCTCGCGGGTGTACTTTTCAAGTGCCCCGGTAAGAACAAAGGTCTGCCCGGCAAATTTACCGCCCTGCTTAAGCTTTCCTTTCAACCCCTTAACATTCACCCCGTGAGCCCTGAGCCTCTCGATCATCACCCGATTCTCTTCCCGATCGAAGAACAGCCGTACGCTTTCGGCCATGGCAGGACCGAAGCCCCCGATCATTTCTATATCCCCGACCTTCATTTCGTAAAGATCGGAAATATCCTCGACAGCTGCTGCAAGATCCCGCGCTGCCTTGGCTCCCACCATCCGAATCCCAAGCCCGTGAATTAGTTTATCAAGCGGATTGCCTTTGCTCTTTTCTATCGCACTCACCACATTCTGTGCTGACTTCTGCGCCATGCGCTCAAGGGAAACCAGCTTATCAACCGTAATTTCATATAAATCAGCCACATCGGAGATCATCCCATGCTCGAGCAGCTGCTTCAGATGCGCCGGCCCGATCCCCCTGATATCCATCGCCGATCGGGAAACAAAGTGCTCAAGAGAGGCGAAAATCTGCGCCGGACAGGAGCGGTTCAGGCACCGGAGCGCCACCTCATCCTCAAGGCGGGCCAGGGGTGATCCGCAGGAGGGACACTCTTTGGGTGGTCTGAAAGGTAAACTGTGAGCAGGCCTCTTTTCCTTCAGCACCCGGATCACCTTGGGAATGATCTCCCCCCCCTTTTCAATCTCCACCTGATCATGCACCCGTACCCCCAGCCGATCGATTTCATCATAGTTATGAAGAGTCGCGTTTTTAATGGTCGTTCCAGCCAGAAATACAGGCCTAAGCCGCGCAATAGGGGTCACCACCCCCGTGCGTCCCACGTTGGCTTCTATATTTTCCACCTCCGTAACCGCCTGCTCAGGCTGGTACTTATAAGCAATCACCCAGCGGGGCGATTTGGCTGTGGACCCAAGTGTTTTCTGCTGAGCAAACGAGTCGACCTTCACCACTACCCCATCAACCGGAAACGGCAGTTCATGACGCTTGCTCTCCCAATCCTTGCAGTAAGCGATCACCTCTTCGGGCGAATGAAGCACCCCGGAGTGCACAACTACCGGAAAACCTAGCTTTCTGAGCAGTTGCAGATTTTCGTGATGACTTTTGGAATGCAAGTCCGACAGAAGAAAGTGAGCCATGAAGCTTAAATTTCTCCTGGCTACTTCACTTGAATCCTGAAGCTTTAGCGTGCCCGCGGTGGTGTTGCGGGGATTCTGCATGGGCTTCTGACCACTTTCCACAATTGTCCGATTCAGACTGGTGAAGTTCTCAAAGGTCATGTAGATCTCCCCGCGAACCTCGAACGAACCTTCGTAATCCACCACCAGGGGAACAGAACGGACAGTGCGGATATTGGGAGTGACATCATCACCCACAGTACCGTTGCCCCGGGTGACACCTCTCACCAGATGGCCGTTTTCATAGATGAGAGAACAGGCAACGCCGTCCACCTTAAGTTCACCCACGAATCTGAGACTCTGCCCCGGAAGCGATTTCTGCATACGGACCACCCACTCCTGCACCTCCTCTTCGGAATAGGTATTGTCGATACTCATCATGGGCGTGCGGTGAGCTATTTTGGGGAAAACTTTGGTAAGGTCACTTCCCACCCGGTGAGTGGGAGAATCGGGAGAATCGAACTGGGGATGTTTTTTTTCCAGCTCGACGAGTTCTCTATAGAGGTCGTCATACTCCTTGTCGGATACCAGCGACTCGTTTCTGCCGTAATATGCGGCGTCGTACTGGCGGATAAGGGCTCTGAGTTCTTCAATGCGGTTTTTGGTATCGGTCATGATGTTCAGGATTCGGTTGAGGGTTAATCAACAGGGAAAGCAAAGAGGATTGCTTTTGAACAAAATAGTTTATGAAGGGGGGGGGCAGGATACTTTGAGAGGGATTCCCGGAGGTGCTCTCCGGAGAGCACCTCCGGGATCTGCCTTCCTCCCACTACCGCCTCACCCCCCCTCGAAACAACCAAAGTTTTCCCGTTCCAAAAAAGAATTCCTCCAATCTGGCCCTTTTTTCCGAACCAAAACCACACCTTTTCCAAAAAATTGGTTTCAAAGACAATATGCGGACCGTCCCGAAAGGATTACTCCCTCCTCCGAGCATAGCTTGATCAAACCCCCAAGGCCTCAGTTAATGCACAGCAACTCCATCATCCTGTCATCAAAAGAGTTCAGTAGTTCCTTAATAAGAGATGAACAGTGCGGACAGCCCGCTCTTCTCGATATCATTCTGGAAATTGCCGATCTGCTCACCCCCAAGTATCGTCCCAAATCGGCTCCGAAAAATTCCAGATGGAAAACACCCAACAGAGAAAACAGTTCCCGGTTTCTCGACAGCTTATTTTTTCGCCCTCTCCTCATCAGACTTTTTTCCTCGAATGAGAAAATCCCACTCATTAGTTTGCCAAAGGATCCCAAAACCTGCTGCGGATTTCTCAATTGATTGGCTTTTCTGCAAATCTGCCTGCTCTGGTGTTTATTTACTACATCCTCTACAAACGCTGGTCTTCCGAAAACGCACTCTCTGGGATCGGAATACTCAAGACCAAGGCTGTGAGCACACTCAATTTCTTCCATGAACCTGATACATCTCTTCTCATCCATACATTTGTTCCGATCTGCGATTCCACATTTTGTTTCCGCCCCTGTTTTAATAGGAGAGAAGATGTGACCGCTCTTCTGATTTCCCTTTTCAATTTCTGAATCAGCAGTGTCTGGGTCCGAAAAGTTTAAAATTTCCTCAAGCCCGTACTCCTCATCAACTATTATGGATGTGAATCTGTCCGGAAAAACTTCACCATTACGGCCATAGTGTTTGTTGAGAATTTTGGCGTAGACGGAGTTTATGGAGCGCATCAACCAGGAGACGCAGACATCGCTTGCTTTTACCACTAGATGATAACGGTCCTCGTAGAAGGTTTTTTTAAGGCAGATATATCCGGAAGCTTCTAAATAGCGAACCAGCAGAGAGAGGAACAGTTCCTTGTATTCCGGAGTGGGAAAGAGTTTGAGGCCGGGAGTGATTTTGGAGCGGATCTGGTAAGGAACACAGGGCACGAAGATTCTTGGTTTTGTGCTCATGGACAAATCCTTGTTTAGGTGAGTGGAAGTGAATTTGGAATAGTGAAAGGGGAAAGAAACAAGAAAGCAATTTCAGAGCCGAAGGCATTCATCCCGGAGATGTTTCTTCAGAAACACCTCCGGGATTCCCAAACACCCCTTTGCCCACCGCCGCCAATTCTATGTATATTAATATCTTTGTTCCAAATCTCAGTCATACATCAAAGCTGCAGCAGAAAGGTCCTCACAAATGGCTCAAGTTAAATACTTCGGGGATAACACTTTTCCCCTGGAAATGCATAAAGTCCGCATAATCCAGAAATTACACCTCATTCCCATTGAAAAACGCCTCGAAGCAATGGAAAAAGCAGGTTACAATACCTTTCTGTTAAACAACAGAGACGTGTTCATGGATATGCTCACCGACAGCGGAGTAAATGCGATGAGCGACCGACAGCTTGCCTCCATGATGCTCGCCGATGACAGCTATGCCGGAAGTGAAACGTTCACCCGGCTGGACGACATGGTCAAAAAGTTCTTCGGCATGAAATATTTCCTCCCCGCTCACCAGGGACGCGCCTGCGAGAACCTTCTCTCCCAGATATTCGTCAAAAAAGGCACCGTCGTGCCCATGAACTACCACTTCACCACTTCCAAAGCTCATGTCACCATAAACGGCGGCACAGTGGAAGAGATCATCATCGACGAAGGCCTCAAGATCAAAAGCAATCACCCCTTCAAAGGCAATATGAATATCGATAAGCTCAAGGATATCATTAAGAAATGGGGACGCGAAAATGTGGCCTATGTCCGAGTGGAGGCAGGAACAAACCTTGTCGGAGGGCAGCCGATATCACTTGAAAACTACACCCAAGTCAGCAAAATATGCCGTGAAAACGATATTCCTCTGGTGTTCGATGCCAGTCTTTTGGCTGATAACCTTCATTTCAACAAACAGAGGGAAGAGGCATGCAAAAACATGTCTCTTCATGAGATAACACTCAAAATGTCTGAACTTTCCGACATCATCTACTTCTCCGCACGTAAACTGGGCTTCGGGCGTGGTGGCGGCATATGCACCAACAACTACGACTATTACTACAAAATCCGGGAAATGATTCCTCTGTATGAAGGGTTCCTCACCTACGGCGGTATGTCGGTAAGAGAGATGGAAGCTATCGCGATAGGGCTGGAAGAAACGCTTGATGAGGACATGATCAGCCAGGGTCCTATCTTTATTGAACACATGGTGAAAGAGCTGGATAAACACGGCGTTCCGGTCATCACTCCACCCGGAGGACTCGGGAGCCATGTGGATGCCAAGGCATTTCTCGATCACGTACCTCAGACTCAATACCCTGCCGGTGCGCTTGCGTCCGCGTTTTTCATCGCAAGCGGCGTAAGAGGCATGGAGCGCGGTACAATCAGTGAACAGAGAGATGAAAACGGTGTGGAACCGCTCTCCAACATGGAACTGCTCAGACTGGCTGTTCCCAGACGGGTGTTCACACTTTCACAGATCAATTATGCAATCGACAGGCTGCGCTGGCTTTATGAAAACAGAAAATTGATCGGCGGACTGGAATTCGTGGAGGAACCGAAAATTCTACGTTTCTTTTTCGGAAAACTAAAGCCCACATCAGACTGGCAGCACAAGCTGGTGGAGAAGTTCAGAAAAGACTTCGGGGACAGTTTGTAATCATACCGTTCAGCTTCGGAAAATGGAAAGGGCCGGGCATTCCGGCCTTTATCATTTCCGGATAAAGCTCTGAAATCAAAACATATATGATGATACCAATTTGTAACCACTGCAATCGTATGAAACTTTGTTTTTTCTGACCAAAACGTACCGTATCTTTATATTTTTAACATACAGGCATAATAAATCCTTTTAGCAACAGATGAAAAACCGATTTCTACCGAAAACACTGATTTTCCCGGCAGCCGCAGTAATCAGCGCGATTCTCCTGTCCTTCCTGCTCCATTCATTTCTGCGTCCGTTGAGGAGTGTTTCTCTCACGGTGTATCCCGACAGAACTGTTGACACCTCACCTATTGAAGACAGCTATGAGGGTGGTAATTCAAAAGTACTCCAGTTCAAACAGGACAGCGTTCTGTCTTTTTCCTATACTCTTAAAAGCGGGTTCAAATACCCCTACGCCGGAGCCAATCTCAAGTTGGGCCCATGTGACACCTGCGGCATCGACTTCTCCCCCTTCGACAGCATCGCGCTCACCATTTCATCACCGACCGATGATGCAATCAGAGTATTTTTAAAAGGTTATGACAGAAAACTGTATTCAAACTCGGATCCCACCTCCTACATCTACAGGGAAATTGAATACGTCCCCAGTTCCGACACAGCAACCAGGACTTTCGCTCTTGAGGATTTCTCCTACCCTACCTGGTGGAAAATAAACAGATCTGTAGATACTGAACTTCCCCATTCACTCAAAAAAGTCAGTTTTATCGAGCTGTTCAGCGGATTTTCCCGCTCGAACAGGGACACAGTAGATGTGACTCTGTCCAAAATAGAGCTCAGAGGTGAAAACCGGAAAATCAGTTTGTTCTTGATCTTGGGATTCATGATTTTCTGGAGTATTCCGGTCGCGATAATCTGTATGATTCTAATAAAGGGTATCAGAAGAAAACTGCAGCATAAACATAACCGCTTGAAAATGCTTCAGAAAAGCAAAAGAGTGGACATTCATGACCCCGCTTCCGACCCCGGCTCGCGCATTCTGGAATACATTGCAGCTCATTTCACCGACCCTGAACTTGACCTTACATCAGTAGCTCACGGGGCGGGAGTCGCCAGAAACAGAGTGACAGAGGAGATCCGCAAGCAGCTGAACACCACTTTTAAAGGATATCTCAACGACTTGCGACTTCATGAGGCTGCCCGCCTGCTGAAGGAAAGTTCACGCCAGATCACCGAAATCGCCCTCGCAGTCGGTTTCAACAACGTAAGCCACTTCAACCGCCTGTTCAAAGAACAATTCAAGGTATCCCCCAGAAAGTACCGTACTTCTGAAACCCTGACCGGTAAAGAGACTGCTGAAACATGAAGGAAGGCTTTTCGGTTTTTTCTGATGGCTTCTGCTAAAGAAAACCCCGCCC
>JBKHHW010000174.1:0-6660 GCA_046538945.1 Chitinispirillaceae bacterium
TTTCCCGCGCCGCACCTGGTGAGAAGTTCCAGATAGGTAGGCACGAACGTGACGAGATCCGTGGGTATTCCCCTCAGGTCGAAACCGATATCGAGATAAGCGATTCCGGAAGTGAATATGGGATGCGCGTAGAATGGCACTTTACCCAATGTGCCCTTCTCCACCGGAACCTTCTTGCCTTCTCTGGGGAGATCGGCTTTGGTCAGCTTGGGCAGAGTTGCAAGAGCTTCAGGCGAAGGAGGCGTCTTCTGCTGTTCTATAAGGGTCTGAGTCAGATCGAAGCACCGTTTCCTGTCTTCATCTGTAAACCCCTCCGTGAGCTTTTTGGCCTGATCGACAGTCTGTTTCTCAAGCTTATCGCCCATGGCGGATGAAGCTACGATTGTAGCAAGCAGCCGGTGCTTGTTCTCCAGCAGATTCTTGCGTATGATTTCTTCAAAAAAAACACCCTCGCTCACCTTTTCTTTTATGTACGAAAGAGGCGTTTCAAAAGCCAGAAGAGCAAGGGGATCACCCTCGTGAACCCAGGAACGATAGCAGCGGTCGGCAAGCTTGAGGCTGTAGGGAAAATGCCCACCTGCAATCTCCCTCAGATGGAACTCCACCTGGCGAAGCGCTCCCTCAAGAAGGTCTTTATCAAGCCCCTCCTTCACCTGCTTTTCAAGAGTGGTGTGAATAAGGTCTCGTATCTTTTCGGCGTGTTCGGGCCTGGTTTTTCTCAAGCCTGCCGCAAACATACTCTGGACCAGCTCGCCATCAAAGCCGCTCATGTCATCCAGATCCTCCCCCAGCCCCGAATCAATCAGAGCCCTCTTCAAGGGAGAGCTTTCTGTTCCCAGAAGATAATGAGAAAGGATGCTACCCGCAAAGGTGGTCACAGGATCTGTACTGTCACCGAACACCCACATTGTCAATACCGTGGCCGTCCCGTCATCCTCTTTTGGCGCCGGAGCCTGGATACTCATAGAGCGTGGTTCACTCCACAGTGGCTGCGGCTTTATGGTGGAATCGATCTGAAGCGGCTCAAAACCGCTCAGGTAATTATCATTAAGAAATTCAAGTGTTTTGGGTGTGGGGAGATTCCCGTACAGAAAAATGTATGAATTGGAGGGGTGATAGAATTTCCGGTGAAAATCACGGAACTGCTCGTAGGTAAGGTCCGGTATGTTCTCAGGGTCACCGCCGCTTTCGTGATAATAGGTGGTGTCGGGAAAAAGAGCCGAAAGGGTTCTGCGTCCCACATGACTGGAAAAATCGGAAAACACCCCCTTCATTTCATTATAGACGATTCCCTTGATGCCCACCGGATCATCCGGATTCTCGACGTCATAGTGCCACCCTTCCTGGTAGAACGTGTTCTCGGTGAGAAGAGGGTTGAACACTGCATCGCAATAGACATCAACCAGGTTGTAGTAGTCCTTGTCCACCTGGGAGGAAACCGGATAGACAGTCTTGTCGGGATAGGTCAGAGCGTTGAGAAAGGTCTGAAGAGAACCTTTGAGAAGCTCCTGGAAAGGGTCCTTGAGAGGGAACTTTTTTGAGCCGCACAAGACCGAATGTTCCAGAATGTGAGGCACGCCGGTACTGTCGCTCACGGGAGTTCTGAAGGCGATCGAGAAGAGATTGTTGGGATCATCGTTGTAGAGATGAATGAGTCTTGCTCCCGTTTTGACATGAGTGAAAACGTAAGCTGTGGAGTGAAGTTCCGGTATCTGCTGAACACGTTTCACTCTGAAACCGCCAATTTCGGCATCCAGCCTGATGTCCTGCGACGGGACTCTGTCCTTAGCCATATTGTGTACCCCTTCTGTTCTTTGCTGGAGTGGTTATCTTCTCTTTATTTGGATTACTCAATATAAAACATATCAGCGGTCAAAAAAGGAAAGACCGGGAGGAGAGAGAAATCTGTGTACTCACGGTCGGTGCTGCTCAGGGCTGAGTTGTTGCAAAAATCCGGCCACATTGGAGGGGGGATGGAGAGAAGAGCGGGAGGAGGGATGGAAAAAGGAGGTGGACGGTTCGGATGAATCCGGAGATGAAGTGGGGTGGATTCGGGGTAAATTAGAGGAATAGAGGCATCTATATGGATATTGGTGGGGTCTGAGGGGGTGAAAGGGGTATTGCCCCGGAGATGAGAGAGTGCTGCAGCACAGAGTCACCTCCGGGGTAGTGCGTTGGACCAATGTTCATAGCGGCGATGAACTACGGACAGGCTGCATTCTTTCCCCGGAGGTGCGATAGTGTCCCGGCAAAAAATCACCTCCGGGGTGGTGAGTACACCCTTTGAAACAGGCCGGCTTGTTGCTTGAATGTATGGACTCTTCTTCCAGAGGGAAATTCCAGATGCCAGTCCAGCTGCATTCCAAAACCGCCATTCTCATCCTCTCGGTCACCATACTGGTGAGCGGGCTGGGGTTTCTGATGGCCTCCGCTGTCACCATAGCTCTCCCAGTGATCCAATCATCGCTCGGAATAGACATCACCGATATACAGTGGATCGTAAATGCGTATGTGCTGATGCTGGGGAGTCTGATTCTTCTGAGCGGAGCACTCGGTGATCTGTTCTGTGCCAAAAAGGTCTTCACTGCAGGTACCGCAGTTTTCACACTCGGTTGTGCACTGTGCGGCTTTGCCTGGAACGCAGGCTCGCTTATCGCTTTCCGGGCGGTGCAGGGCGCGGGTGCGGCGCTTATGGTTCCGGGAAGCCTCACGGTGATAAACCGCACGTTCAGACCGAAAGAGCGTGGAAGGGCTATCGGGTTGTGGGCTGGTGTGTCAGGCGGCATTGCATCGTTGGGCCCGTTTATCGGAGGGGTACTGGCTAATATCTCCTGGAGGTGGGTGTTTCTGTCGATGGTTCCCCTGGGGATCGTATCTGTCGTGATGGCGATTCCTTATATACCGCATCTTCCGGGACGAACCGATGCCCGTATCGACTGGCTGGGGGCTTTTCTGATTTTCGGTTCACTCGGAGCTCTGTCCTATTCCCTGATAACTATATCTGAACGGGGATTCGATTCCGGCCTTCTGATCTGGTTACTGACAGGAACTGCTTTGGCAGTGGCTTTTATTTTTCAGACCCTCAGAGGTCAATACCCTCTTTTACCGCCCAAAATGTTTAACCGAAACGTGATCACAGCCAACGTGGCCACTTTTTTTCAGTATTTTGCCTTTCAGGGGGTCTTTTTCCTTCTTGCGTTCCGACTGCAGCAACTTCATGGATACAGCTCACTTGACGCGGGACTGGCTCTTGTACCCGCTACGGTTCTCATAACTCTTCTCACCGGTTTTTCAGGCGGCATCACGGACCGGTACGGGCCAAAACAGCAGATGTGCTTCGGTCCACTCCTGGTGACCGGGGCGGTAACATGGTGGTTTTTTTTCTCCGGTGGCGGATTTTTGGTTAATATATTGCCGGGAATGCTGCTTCTTGGAATCGGCATGGTGATGGTAATACCCCCCATTACCAAAACGGCTCTGGAAGTCAAGGAGACCTACTCGGGAGCGGCATCGGGGCTCAACAATGGCGCATCCAGAGTTGCAGGACTCTTTGCCATAGCCCTGTCAGGATCCCTACTGGCACTTGTCTATACATCAACACTTCAGCATGAACTTAAGATGCAGCAGGTCCCGAACGACATTATCACCTACGAGCTCGAGCATGCGGATCAGCTGCTCGCGGCACCTCTTCCCGAAAAAGGTGACAGGGTTATGATACGTCGGCTGCGTGAGGATGCCTTCATACGTGGATTCCGTTCTGCCGCGGGACTGCTTGGAGCAGCTTCCCTGAGCGCGGCTCTGGTAGCACTCTGGGGGCTTTCGACTAAGAAAGACATTGAAGGCAACTGAGGGACCATGCAGTCATACTACTGAAAAAATTATGATTGATGACTGCACTGAACCGGCAGTCATCAATCAACACCCAAAATCTCTGATGATCAGGCGCTGATCTGCACCTTTCGCGGTTTCACTTCCTCCCGTCTGGGGATCGTAAGCTGGAGTACTCCGTTTTCAAGTTTGGCGTTAATCTTGTCCTTGTCGAATTCATCACTCAGAGTAAATGCGCGGTAGTAGTTTCCGCTGTTGAACTCCTTGTAGACAATCCCTTCAGGCTCATCAAATGTAGTCTTTGCCCTGATTGACAGCACATTGTTTTCGTCGATTTCGATACCCACATCCCCTTTGGCCACACCGGGAAAGTCAAGCGCCATCACCAGCGCATCCCTGGTGTCGTAGATATCCACATCAGGGGAGTAGGCATTGCCGGCATCCACAAGCTGCTCCGGGGAGGCCTGACGGACTTCCTGCTTTTCTCTTTTGGCTACTTCGTTATCCATATTGTACCTCCTTAATCGATGCTTATCTGTTTGGGTCTGGCTTCTTCGGCTTTGGGAAGTTTCACTGTAAGCACACCGTCTTTGAATGAAGCGGCAATGCCCGCATCGTTCACCTTTACCGGAATACGGATTTTCTTTTCGAAACGGCCCTGGGAACGCTCACGCCTGAGTGCCACAGCTTCGTTATGAGAAACTGCCGGCTTGCGCTCTCCGGAAAGGGTAAGTGTGCCGTTCTCCATTGTGATGTTCACCTCTTCTTTGGGAACACCGGGCAGCTCGGCCACGATCAGGAGCTCATCCTTGTTTTCGTAGGTATTGGTCAGAGGAAAGGACGGCTCCCGAGTACCCATCGGGGATCTGCTGAAAAGCATGTCCATGTCTCGACGCATCCTTTCAAGCTCTTTCCATGGATTGGCGGTCCAGTACATAAATCCTCCTTTGTTTTGTGAATCATCTGTTAGTTTTCGTTTCATTTTCCGCCGCACAGTTTATGCAACTGCAGTGCCAATTCTAGGTACGGGGCTGAAATGCCAGATTTATGCCCCGACCGGCAGTTCGTAAAGGTAATGATGTTTCATTTAGAAATGCCGCTGTTCCCTTCTGAAACAGTTTCAGGGTTTTTGAACAGAGGACGGGCACGCAAGTTGTTCTCAGTTTCATTTTCAAAGCGTATATTACCAGTCTGAAAGGAGAGGCGGATATGAAGATCGCATTTGCAGGCATGGGACTAATGGGCAGCAGAATGGCATCCAGACTTCTTAAGGCCGGAAAACCCCTGAGCGTCTACAACAGAGATGAATCCAAGACTGAGCCTCTGGTGTCATTGGGGGCGAAGAAAGCAACCACTCTCTCCGGACTCGTAAGGGATGCGGACATTCTTTTTACGATGCTTTCAGATCCTCAAGCGGTCGAATCATCTGCTATAGGAGAAGCAGGGTTTCTTCCTTTTCTCAAAGAGGGCTCCTTCTGGCTTGACTGCAGCACCATAAACCCCTCTTTCACCAGAAAGATGGCCGCCGCAAGCGAGGAGGTGGGAGTGCGGTTCATGGATGCGCCTGTGACCGGTTCCACAATCGGAGCGGAAAACGGCGAACTCACCTTTTTTATCGGCGGCACACTCAACGATCTGGAAACGGTGAGGCCACTTCTTGAGATCATGGGAAAAAGATTCATTCACGCCGGGGCAGCCGGGATGGGCTCCGCGATGAAACTGGTCAACAACCATCTGGGGGGAACCACCATGGCTGCTTTCAGTGAAGCTCTCGCATTCGGAGAATCGATGGGCTTTTCACGCAGAGTACTTCTGGATGTTTTTCTCAACAATACGGAAGCACCGCCTTACCTCTCCATGAAACGGGAGAAATTCGAACAGCTCAAATTCGACAATACAGAATTCCCTCTAGAACTGATGAAGAAGGACCTTCACCTGGCTGGAATCTGCGCATATGAATACGATGCAGCACTCCCCATGGGATCCGCGGCCAAAGAACTATATGCTCTTGCATCCAAAGCGGGTCTGGGTCAGGAGGATTACGCCGCGGTATACAAACTGCTTTCGGGTCTTGTGAGAAATGAGTGAAACAAAGCATCTGAGAGTCGACCGTATTCTGTCCAACCTGGGGTACTGTTCACGCAGGGAAGCCAAAAGCTTTCTGCGGGATCACGAGATTGTATATGAGGGAAGGTGCCTAAGAGATCCTTCGCAGAAAGCAGACCCACGCAAGCTGAAGGTGGATGGTGAAAAGCTTGATCATCCTTGCGGCATTCTGGTGGTGCTCAATAAACCGCAAGGATATGTGTGCTCGCATGATCCATCTGAAGGTCCCCGGGTATATGATCTTCTCCCCTCCCGCTGGCTTGACCGCAACCCGCGGGTATCATCCGTGGGCCGGCTGGACAAGGACACTACAGGGGTTCTGCTCGTTACAGATGATACCAGGCTTGTTCACACCCTGACCTCTCCCCGCCATCATGTGAAAAAGACCTATCTCGCTACTCTGGACAGACCTCTTGAGGAAAGGGTGGTGGCACAGTTTGCATCCGGGACGCTGCTTCTGGAGGGGGAGAAGATTCCCTGCCGGCCCGCGGAGCTGAGGATTCTTGAGCCGGGGACCAGGGCTGAAGTGGTTCTTACGGAAGGGAGGTATCACCAGGTGAAGAGAATGTTCGCCGCTTGCGGTTACAGGGTGGTTGGGCTTCACCGGGAGAGATTCGGGGGGTACGGGGTGGAGGGTCTGGGTGAGGGAGAGTGGAGGGAGGTTACCCCGGAGGTGAGTTTGTGATGCGGTACTGAATCACCTCCGGGGCGGGCTTTCCTCAACCC
>JBKHHW010000043.1:0-21921 GCA_046538945.1 Chitinispirillaceae bacterium
AAAGCCTTCCGATGTGTACCTTCCGATAAGACCATCAGTCACCCGGTGATAATATTGCAGCTGATCGTGATCCAAAAGCACTATTATGGTACTGATGCCATGCTGCTTTACAAGTTGAATGAATCGGGATACCTCCGACTCTTCAACCAACCGGGAGGGATAGCCGGGTCTGCACGATCGATAAAGACTGGCGGTAACTTGTGTTATCATACCGTTTCTTCTGAAAACAGGGTCAGTATTTCTCCGCCGCCGCCCTCAAAATCTCCCCCACCTCCCGCCTCAGCTCCTCCGGACCCATCACTTCCGCATCGCTTCCCCACCGAAGCACATCCATGATAAGCTCCCGGCTTTCTCCGTAGGGGACCTGCAGCAGATATGTACTCTCGTCAAGCCATTCGCCCTTCTGCTTTGGGTGCCACTCCTGGGTGGAAACCTCGCGGGCGGCGATGCCGGTGAACCTGATTTCCGCGGTACCTGCAGCCGGTCCGGTGAAAATCCCGTAGGCTTCGCCGTAAAAACTTTCCAGTTGCTCTCTGGAGATCTCTTTACAGGGATCATTCAGAGGTACGGCGGTGACCACCCTGTTGAGAGCGAATTCCCGCAACCCGCTTGATTTATGACAGTAGGCATCGAGGTACCAGTTGTCGCGGTAACGGATGAGCGCCTGAGGAGAAACGGTGCGCTCCCGCGGATGCGCTGCGCCAAGGCTGTGATAGAGAAGCTGCAGTCTGTTTCTGTGCAGTACCGCACCAGCAGCGGTGAGGAACAGTTCAGGATCAGTTTTTCGATTGGCAATGGATATGACCTTGAAGCGGCCCTTGAGATCCCTGACAGGAACATCCCTGCTTTCAAGGACCTTTTCCAGGCGGGCCCGGAACGCGGCGAAAGCATCGCAAAGAAAGCCTCTTTGAAGCCCCTCGGCGATGCTTTCCATATATATGAGCGCCTCGAGTTCCTCGGTTCTGAACCAGAGCCCCGGAAGCTCGAATGTGGTGCCGTCCTTTGTTTCGTATCGGTAGCCGCCATACTTCCTGCTGAACACCAGAGGTGCGTTGAATTCATCCCGCAGAACCCTGACCAGCCGGTCGAAAGTGACCGTGGGCACCTCAAGCTCCCCGGCCAGTTCCTTGCGGGATCTGTAAGAACGGCTGGAGGAGAGAATACGGTGTAAAGCAACTACATTCTGCCACTGAGCCATGAGTCTGATCCTTGAAGCGTGAAATGAGTGCGGTACAGCCCCCTGTTTTTAAAATCGTTTTGCAGCGGATTGGTTGTAAAGGGGTTTCTATGAATTCCCGGAGTGGCCTCTGGCAGGCAGCTTTTATCGCCTGCCCAAAGGCCTGTCATTCGCGCCCGTTCTCCTGGCTCAGCCTGTAACAGCTGTCTCAACGACCGGCACACATAATCATCCGCCAAAAAAATGTAAAGATTTTCGACGATTTTAAGGAAAACATTACACCCACAGAATACTTTGGGTAAAAGCACACGTCAGCTATCATAGTTTTCCGATCGGCATGCTTTTTGCTTTTGTGGGCCGCTAAAAAAAGGATCGTCGAAATTTTACCCACGACAGATTCGCTTTACGGGAAGTAATTGCATTCTGCATCGCTGATACTGCCATTTTCAGCCATCATCCAGGTGTCCCGGAATTATGGAAGTTTCTGAAATATGAAGGGGGGGGGAACAACCTGCTTGGTTTTTGATCTGACTTTGTGATTTTACCACACAATAATTTACAAGGAGATGTTGTATGCACCTATGGAAGTTTTGTCTTCTGGGTCTTTTTACATTCACCACTGTGTTTGCTGATCACGTGTACGAGGACTTCGAAAACGGAGTCAGTGGTTGGTATTTCTATGATGACAATGCGGATGAAGGCGATTCTCGAATAGAGAGCCATTACGGACTTGATCCTGATGGAACTTACTTCATGACCGAGGCTTTTACTCCGGGGTATAATTCGGAAAACTGTGGTATACTGGATTATTATCTGGGAACAGAGCTTAACTGCTGGGTGGGAATCGGCCACGAAACAGACGATACACTGGATCTGCGGGGAACAACACATTTTCAATTTGATGCCAAAGCGGATAAAAACACTCCGATTTCATTCAGAGCGAAGATCTCCACTGTTACAGACTACGACTATCATCAGACCAAAATAGATATTACGGATGAGTGGCAAACATTCACCATAGCAATAGATGATTTTGAACAGCAGAATTGGTCTGGAAATGGAACCATACCTTTCGATCTCAGCCAGTTCATAGGTTTTGAATTCGGCTTAGATGGCTTCAACAACACTATGGGAACCAACGGACAGATCTATCTTGACAACTTCGTAATTAAAGGAGATCCTGCTCAGTACCGCCCCCCAGAGCCACCTGAGATGGTTTCACCTTCAAACGAACAGCACTGGGTTTCCATAGAACCCGACTTCATCTGGAACAAACAGAACAGTGCACATTTCTATAATATCCAGTTATCCTCTTTTGAAGATTTCTCAGTACTGATCGTAGATGAAAACTGCACCGACACTGTATACTCAGTTGATGATCCACTGAGTACGGCCACCACTTACTACTGGCGTGTCAGGGGAGAGAATGATTACGGAACAGGAGAATGGGGAGCATATCACAGCTTCACCACCACAAGCGAACCCGGACAACCCCAACTTCTCTCACCCGATGATGCCGATTTTGTCACCAGTGTCACCCCCCTTCTTCAATGGGACGATGTAGACGGAGCGGAAACATACACTGTGAAAATAGCAGAAGATGAATCATTTACAGCTGTACTTGAAACGGAGACTACAAACCAGAGTTCCTATACTGTAAAATCAGCACTGGAGAACAGCAGCACCTATTACTGGCGGGTACAGGCGCATAACAGTGTAGGAGACAGCGAATACTCCTCGATTTGGAGTTTTTCCACCCCGGTACTGCCTTCACCTCCGGATCTGCTATCACCGATTAATGCCGCAACAGGTGTAATGCGCCCGGTGGAATTCAGATGGGATGAAGCTTCTGATGCAGAAACCTACACTTTGCAGTATTCAACCAGTGATGATTTCGCTATGGCGGAAACTGTCACCGATATCGCAAATACCGACACCTCGCTGGCCAGCTTTGAATACAGCACGGATTATTACTGGCGGGTGAGAGGAGAAAACGCAAACGGCAGCGGCTCGTGGTCTTCTCCGCAAAGCTTCACCACTCAAATCGCCCCTCCCCCCATTTCGGTTCTTCTCTCACCTGAAAACGGTGCCAAAGATATTCTCTTTCCGACTACGCTAATATGGGAGGATTTACAAACAGCCGAAGGGTATACAGTTGAGCTCTCTACCAGCTTTGATTTCAGCAAACTCGTCCTGGAAGAAGATGTTCAGAGCGGCAATTCACTGATTATTTCCGAGCTGGAACCCAACACTTCGTACTACTGGCGGGTACGAGGATACAATGCGGGAGGCCCGGCAAATAAATGGGCTTTACGAGTGTTCACAACCGCGGGATACCCGGATGCTCCGGAACTTACCTCTCCAGCAGATCAGGAAACAGCAGCCTCTCTCAGACCTGAACTGCAGTGGGAAGAACTGCAGACTGCCGCGAGCTATAAAATTGAGATATCCACCGAAGAGGATTTCTCCAATACCATTGTTTCAGAAAACGTGCCTGTAGCAAATTTCAGCTTGAATGATTACGAGGGCGACATTAGCAACAGCACGACCTACTACTGGCGAGTGTCTGCCGTGAACAACGTCGGAGAAAGCGACTTCTCCGAAATCCGAAGTTTCATAACCCCCGCTCCGCCGGAGGCTCCGCTACTGGTTTCGCCCACTGACAACAGCACGGATATTTCCGCAAAAGCCTCTTTAAAATGGAATAAAGTGGGCGAAAGTTACTACCAAATCGAGATCCGCACCCAGGACAGAACAATTGAAACAACTGTTCATGACACCATGTTATCTTACAATTTTGACTACAACTCTTCTGTATACTGGAAGGTGCGTACAGTTAATCAGAACGGGACAAGCGCCTGGTCCGAAGAGTGGGAATTTACTACAGAAGGAGCTCCGCCCGCTTCTCCCCGAATTACATTTCCGGAAAACGAGGAGGAGGGACTTCCAGTCAATCTGACTCTGCAGTGGGAAGCAACAGAAGAGGCCACCGGCTACCATGTGCAGGTTTGCGGAAATAATTCGTATACAACAATTGTAGTTGAGGATTCCACTGCAGCAACCGAGTATTCAATATCCGCACTCGACACCTCCAAAACATATTTCTGGCGGGTCAGAGCTTATCACACAAGTGCGGGACCCTGGAGTGAAAGCGATTTCAGGACTGCGGGACTTCCCGTTGCTCCAATTCTCATCTCACCTGCCAATGAAGCACCTGTTGAAAACCTCAATCCTACACTCAAATGGGCATCACTGATTGGTGCAACCTCCTACACGGTAGAGATTGCAACAGACACTCTTTTTAAACAAACGTTGAGTTCGAAGAGCGTTGAAGCGACCTCATGGACTACAAACGATCTGTTAAGCAACACGACCTACTTCTGGAGGGTTTCTGCAAGCAACAGCATTGGAGATGGGCAGTTTTCACGGTTCCGTTCCTTTACCACACCTTCGACTCTGGGAAAGCCGGTTCTGGCCGCGCCTGAAAACGGAAGTACTGTGCCTATCACTATTGAGCTTGAATGGGAAGCAGTAGCCGAAGCTACCTCCTATTGTCTGAAAATAGCAAGCGACAACACGATGACTACCTACATTGTAGACGAGTGCGGTCTTGCGTCCACCAGTTATTCGCTTTCAGAGCTGGATTACGGCACTTCATACTACTGGCAGGTGAAAGCGGCGAATACCACCGACAGCAGCGACTGGACGGTTGCAAGAAGTTTCACAACCATACCGGCACCTCCGGCGGCTCCCATCCTTTCGGTTCCTCAGGATGAGGCGGAAGTGCCCAGCCTGACTCCATCCGTAAGCTGGGATGTAGTGCCTTCGGCACTGTCATATACAGTGGAAGTATGCACCTCTGAAACTTTTTCGGAAAATGTGATAAGCAGAGAAGTTTCTGTAAACGAAATCGCTCTTGCCGAGTTGGTAAACGGAAGAACGTATTACTGGAGAGTATTCGCGGAAAACAATACCGGAACAAGCGAACCGTCCACAGTGTGGAGTTTCAAGACCGCAGTGCTTCCTCCTGCGCCTGCACTTGCTTTTCCTGGGGATGACTCAACCGGAATAGCAATTCCCGCAGTACTGAGCTGGGATGAAATCTCCGATGCGGCCTCATATCAGATCCAGGTTTCGGCAGATCAAGACTTTACTAATATCATAGTCGACTCTGCCGAGATGGAGATGACCACTCTTGAAACAGACGTTCTTGACTATTCTACTGAGTATTTCTGGAGGGTCAGGGTGATGAACGCAGTCGGAAACGGTTCGTGGTCCGAGGCGTACAGTTTCACCACTCAGATAGCTCCACCGGATGCACCCGCACTGGTCGGTCCATCCAATCAAGCTGAAGGTATAGAAGTGGATTGTAGGTTTATCTGGAAACAGGTTTCAGACGCAGAAAACTACTCACTGCAAATCAGCGAATCGGAGGATTTTTCCGATACCGTTGTTAACATAGATGCCATCACCGATTCGTTCACTATTGTTACCCAACTCCAGAATAACACTGAGTACTACTGGCGAGTCAGTGCACATAATGAAAGCGGCATGGGAGAATGGTCTTCGGTGTGGTCTTTTGTGACAATTATTCCCGCTCCCGAAACGCCAATGCTGATTACCACGGGTATCGATACACTGAAAGTGGCATCATTCACTTCCAAGTGGAACAAATCCGGCCCCGAGGTTACCAAATATGAGATCCAGGTTGCGAATGATTCATTGATGAAAGATACCCTGTTTACTCACAAAGCTTTAACAGACACGGTGTTTGAGGTCACTGAGCTGGAAAACGAAACTGTGTACTGGTGGAGAGTGCGTGCCTACAATGACGCCGGTTGGGGTGAATTCAGTGATCCGGCTAAAATCGTGGTAAACAGACCGATAGTACCTGTTATTCCCGCCGATTTTTCCGTAACCCTGTCAGGAGCAGCTCTTCAGAGAGGAAAAGTGAAGTACGGAATTCCGGAAAAATGCAGAGTACGTATGGTAGCATACGATATCAGAGGCCGTGTAGTCAGAACATATTTGTCAAAAGTACACTCCCCTGGAAACTACTCTGTTTTTGTTGATCCGAATTCACTTTCAGCTGGTAAATACTTCATCATTTTTTCAGCTGGAAAATACAGACGCACAATGTCTCTTATTGCACACTAATATTCAGAAGTAGTTAATTTTCAAAAAGCTGCCCGATACCGGGCAGCTTTTTTGTATCTGCTCTTATTTATAAACGGTGCGCTCCCGCGGATGCGCTGCGCCAAGGCTGTGATAGAGAAGCTGCAGTCTGTTTCTGTGCAGTACCGCACCAGCAGCGGTGAGGAACAGTTCAGGATCAGTTTTTCGATTGGCAATGGATATGACCTTGAAGCGGCCCTTGAGATCCCTGACAGGAACATCCCTGCTTTCAAGGACCTTTTCCAGGCGGGCCCGGAACGCGGCGAAAGCATCGCAAAGAAAGCCTCTTTGAAGCCCCTCGGCGATGCTTTCCATATATATGAGCGCCTCGAGTTCCTCGGTTCTGAACCAGAGCCCCGGAAGCTCGAATGTGGTGCCGTCCTTTGTTTCGTATCGGTAGCCGCCATACTTCCTGCTGAACACCAGAGGTGCGTTGAATTCATCCCGCAGAACCCTGACCAGCCGGTCGAAAGTGACCGTGGGCACCTCAAGCTCCCCGGCCAGTTCCTTGCGGGATCTGTAAGAACGGCTGGAGGAGAGAATACGGTGTAAAGCAACTACATTCTGCCACTGAGCCATGAGTCTGATCCTTGAAGCGTGAAATGAGTGCGGTACAGCCCCCTGTTTTTAAAATCGTTTTGCAGCGGATTGGTTGTAAAGGGGTTTCTATGAATTCCCGGAGTGGCCTCTGGCAGGCAGCTTTTATCGCCTGCCCAAAGGCCTGTCATTCGCGCCCGTTCTCCTGGCTCAGCGTTTATCAAAGTTGATGGTGCGGGAGGGATTTTCATAAAGGATATACTTTACTATGTGTAGATATGCTTAAGGTATTCAGATCCGGAGATGACCACGTCTCGACCCCTCTATTCAGCTTTCCTGCCCGCGGAACGCTTCCGAAAGGTTCCATTTGTTCGCCAGCCGTCTTCTGATCTCATCCATGTCCGCAACCAGACTGTCCCCGCTCTCGAGCAGTACCGTAACGGAGTTTTTGAAGAAAACTACATGGAAAACGTCATCAAGCATGAACTGAGGCTGGCCGGCACTCCCGCCGCTGTTTCTTTCCGTAATCCACAGCTTCTTGTCCGAGTTGAGCAGCAGGATGTGGTCCTGCCCCGCCTCGACAACTTTCTGCACGGTGATGACTGTCTCTTTTTTGTCCTGCATCGGCTATCCTTTCAGGTTGAAAACGGTTTATCAAGCGCGCCCCTTCGGGTGGGAACGGACCGGCATGCTTTTTTACAGCAGAGTTTTCAGAAGATTCCCCTTCCCGATCATCCGATTCGAGGAATCCTTAGTGATATTTATCTCCGGGTCATAAGTACCTTTCAGACGATCCGAACGGTCCCTTATTTCAAGCTGACCGTTACTCAAGGTACGAATCTTCCCGATCACTCTGCTCTGCCTGTCCCGCAATACCTGCTCCGGCATACTATCCTCCTGTTCAGAATCGAAAGGTCTCTCTTCCATTCCTTATCACTATGGCAGAAGAATCAAATTACCATTTCAGATTATCATATTCTGATAATTCCGGATTTTTTCGGCCCTCTTTATACATCATACTAATAATACCCTGTTCTGAGATGAATGTAAAGGGATCTGGAGAAGAAAACGTGTATCATAATACACGCCCGTCATGCAGATGTTCCGATTACGGCGAGATTTTCCGCCCACAGGAATGGATATATAAATCAGGTAACATGATTTCTTATAAGATACCCTTCCCACGGTGACAAACAGCTCTACGTTTCTCTGCCCTTTTCATTTTCATCATGATTTGCCCACTATCTCCACCTGCAGTTATTTTGATACTTGATGATAACCCTGCAACCAACCGATCCAAAAGGTCTGTCCTGTGAAGAAACTGAATTACCCTTTGATTCTATGCCTTGCTTTTGTTACAAGTATCCATTCACAATTTGCCGGAGGTAGAGGTATAGAGAGTGACCCCTACAGGATAGGTACTGTCGAGCAGCTGGACAGCATGCGCCACTTCATGGATAAACACTTTGAAATCATACGTGATCTGGATTTTAGTGGTACCCGCTTCGACAGCGCAAAGAGTCAGGACAACAAGGGATGGATGCCTGTCGGTGACGAGAAATGCAAGTTTAGTGGAACTCTGGATGGTAAGGGGAAAAAGGTCAAGAATCTTTATATCAACAGAACCGGGCAGAAAAGAACAGGATTATTCGGATACATCGGGGAAGGACACATCAGGAATCTTACGATTGAAAACTGTTCTGTGAAAGGTAGAAATGTGGTTGGTTCGTTGGCGGGAGCAAGTGAGTCAGAGATTGAAAACTGCAGAATCAGCGGAAAAGTCAGCGGTGTTGCAGTTGTGGGCGGGCTTGCGGGCTACAGCAAAGGAAATGTTTCACAGTGCCGGATCAACTGTTCGGTGTCAGGAGAAAGAATAACCGGAGGAATGATCGGAATAAACGAAAAGTCGATAAAGAACTGCAGGTCATCCGGAGAAGTAATAGGAAGGGAAGCCACCGGGGGGCTTGTGGGAGTGAACGGATTCAAGCATAACCACAACTACAATCCGGACGAAAAGCCGGATGTAAACGAGTGGGAAACGTTCATACTGAACAGTTCATCGGAGAGCAGCGTTTCCGGACTGGCGCCCGAGAACAGAGATACTTACGGAGGCAAAAGGTGGACCGGAGGACTGGTCGGGCACAATCAGAACGGCGTTATTTTCGAATGCGACGCATCCGGCAAAGTCGTGGGAGTGAATGAAGTGGGAGGTCTGGTAGGGTACAACGATGAGGGCCGGATAAATAAATGTTATGCTTCAGGGGCAGTAAAAGGAAAAAAGTATGTCGGAGGACTGCTGGGAGAGAACTACGGGCTTACAGAAAACTCCTATGCTTCAGGCAGGGTCAGCGCAGAAAAGACCGCCGGAGGATTGCTGGGGTATAACGATGATGGCTGGGTGAAATACTGCCTGTCCTTCGGCTACGTTGACAGCTGCCCTGGAAGCGGCGGACTCGTCGGGTGGTCACAGCACAAATTCGGCGGAACAGGTGTAGTAAACAGCAGTTTCTGGGATATCAAGACTTCGCGGGCTTTCAAAAGCAACGGAGGCGAGGGAATGGTAACATCACAGCTTAAGAGTATGAATCCCTACAAAGAGGCCGGATGGGATTTTGAGCACATATGGACTCTCAGTGACAACAGCAGATACCCTGAGTTGAGAATACTCTCTGATGGTAATAATCTACTGAAGAGAAATGTGGTGAACGTCATCTCCGGAGAGTGGATGAGAGAAATCAAAGCATCGAGTATCTACAGAAACGATTCAGGATACTTTCCTCAGAACGCACTTGATCAGGATCTCAATACCGCCTGGGTGGAGGGCAGGAAAGGATACGGGAGCGGCGAGTGGATAAGCTTTGAATTCAAAGGACCGTTTGATATCGAAGAACTACGGATAGTAAACGGGTACACAAAGTCCGAAAAGCTCTATTATGCAAACAACCGTGTGAAGAGGATGAGGCTCAAGCTGGTGACAGAGCATGATGAGCTGGAGGATGAGATCAATTTATCGGATATCCCGTATGAAGAAATGATGGAGAAATGCGGCGAAGTGATTTTCAAAACAGATTACGGAAAGAGAATTCTGGTGAACAAGGTTGTTTTCATTATTGAAGAAGCGTACAGAGGTTCCAGATATGACGACACCTGCATATCGGAGATTTTGTTCATCAGGTCGCGTTATAATTGAGATTCGTTGGCCGTTATTCGCTATTCGCTGATCGTCATTCGCCGCTCATCTGAAATCACCTGTAAATTGTGACCCCGCTTACGCCTCCTCACCCGGAGGGGTTATCCATCTAAAGCCCGGCATTTCAATGCCGGGACAAAGCTGGGAAAGGATAACCGATTAGGAGAGAGGTGAATTCAAACCTTCAGTCTTTTTCTACACCACCGGCATAAATGCCGGCGCTGAGTGCTGCAACCCCCGGTGAACCGGGGTAAGAATGCAAATGGCAAGGTTTGTTTTTTTCGTAGCCTGGTTCACCGGACTTTGCGTTTTCCGGGGACGAGGTTTACCCGTTCGTGAGATGATCCGCCGCAACACGTCACCTCCAGAGCACTCCCCCCACATATTTTAGCTCAGAGGCATCTCCGGGATTTTCATCCGCTTTTCTCACTGATCTGCCCATAATATCGACTGTATACGAAGCCTTGTCTTCGGCGGTGAACTGATAGTCAAACACTGAAGAGTACCACTTGACAGGCTTTTGGATCGGGACCGCGGTCAGGAGAAGTTTCAATGCTTTGTAATTGAATACGGATAACTTATGCTGCCCCTCATCATCCCAGACACAGTACACCATCGAACCTGCATCATCAACCAGAACGGACGCCCCGGGGAGAATCACCATCTTCCCGCTTGGAAATATTATAAGCGCCTTGGCATCTGTCGGTGATGGTTTCAGGACAATCAGTCCATTCTTGATAGGCTGCTGGGAAGGGATGACCAATCCGTGCGGAGTGGCGGAACTGCTGTAATCTGTAAAGACAAGCTTTCTTTTATCAAAAAGAATCGCCGACAAACACGCGGTATCCGCTTTTACATCCTTGTTGCGGATATTTACGAGGCGGTACTCTTTTTCGGCTACGGTGAGAGTCGTTTCAGCCCAGGCAAAGTTCTTGTTTTTCTTGAATTCATCCAGATTGGTGGGTTTTTCTGACGCCATAGCAGACACAACAGCAAATAAGAGCAAAATCAAAAGGTATTTCAAAGGTTCCTCCATGGTTTAAATGCAGTATTTCTCAATATACCATTTTCTGAGAGGAGTGTACAGTTTTGGACAATCTGCAGGACATTGCAATCACCAACATTACCTATCGATTTTTTCAGGAATTTTCTTTTAAACGGCGATAACGCCCTCAAGGTCGCGAGGGTTTTATTTGATACAATGATTGAAATTTACTTAAAATTCACCCCAACCCAAACTACACTTCCATAGTCTGAAAAACACAAAACCAGTTTCATACTCCTCCCCAATTTCGTATTTTCCTCAATCTGGCCCCAAATCCCTTCAGAGCGCAGTTGCGCCCGAACCTTTTTTAGGGAAAGGAACTCAATGACATTCGAAGAGATGGTACAGCTTGCCCGCGAGCGCAAGCTCGAAATGCCCGAAGGAAAGTCCACTACCGAACTTTTCAAAAAGGGAACCCACCAGATTGGAAAAAAACTGGTCGAGGAGGCGGCGGAGTCGTGGATGGCCGCGCGGTACGAGACCAAAGACGATCTCGCACTCGAGCTCTCACAGGTGCTCTACTATGTGGCGGTAATGATGGCTGAAAAGAATCTTTCACTCGATGAGGTATACGGAAAATTATGATAAAGATAGCACTGCCCAATAAAGGCATGCTCTTTGAGCCTGCCATGGATCTGTTCAAAGCCTGCGGGTACAAAATATCCAAAAGACAGAAAGCTCTCTCCAGTTCCGACCCGGACAACGCCGCGGAGTTCTTTTTCCTGCGTCCCGATGACATTCCCATGTACGTGGGAAAGGGCATAATCGACGCGGGGGTCACCGGAATCGACTTCGAGGCGGAAGCCGGTTCGCCCTGCGAGAAAGTTCTGGATCTGGGATTCGCGAAATCAAAACACTTTGCGGCGGTTCCGCAGAAGTCCGGCATCAATTCCCTCGAGCAGCTGCGCGACAAACGCATCGCCACCAGCTATCCCGCGATAGTGCAGAAATACTTCGGTTCCCCCTGCCCCGAAATCGTAACGCTCACCGGAGCGGTCGAGATAAGCGTGAGCCTGGGGGTTGCGGATGCGGTGGTTGATGTCGTCGAGACCGGCACCACGCTCAAGCAGGCGGGACTGCGCATACTGGGTGAACCACTCTTCAGCTCACAGGCGGCCCTTTTCGCCCACCCCGGGCGAGGATCGATGCCAGACATTCTCACTTTACGCAAACGCCTCGAAGGCAAACTGGTGGCGATGAGCTGGATGATGGTTGAATACGATGTCCCGGCGGATATTCTTGAAAAGGCGTGCGCTGTCACCCCTGGCCTATCCTCCCCTACGGTGAGCCCCCTTTACCAGAAGGACTGGTTCGCAGTCAAGGCGATGGTCAGGAAGGCAGAAGCGAATCAGGTGATGGACAAGCTGTCGGATCTCGGCTGCAAAGGGATTCTGCTCACGGAAATCGAAAGCGCGAGGATCTGAAAACTGTAACGTGCGGCCGGACACGGGGCTTCAGAGTCGCTATCATATGTTCCAGGCCGCACGATCAGATGATTTGAGCAGATACTACCTCTGTCTGACACGGAAAACATTCGGTTACAAGTGATCCCATCTCAAAAAATCCGCGAGTCGTGCAGTACGGAAAATCTGATTACCCCTGAAAGGAGAGCACCCGGACCTCTCCGTTTCCTCTGCAATTCACAATGAAATCATAGTGATACGGGTCCTTTCTTCTTTCAACATCAATACAGTACGCTCAGGCAGAAATTCCGGCTGATACTTTTTAGCTTGCAATAGTGTGTTATGCACAGTATATTACACACAGCAGGAGACTTTATGCAGAATGAATCAATTGTGAGCAATTTGACACAGGAACTCAAGCGAGGAACGCTGGTTATAGCAGTTCTCATGTGCACCGATGAACCCGGATACGGATATGCACTTATCAAACGCCTTCAAAGCAGGGGCTTTGACATCGAACAAAACACACTTTACCCGCTCTTAAGGAGACTGGAAAAGCAGGGATTACTTCAAAGCAGCTGGAATACAGAAGAATCAAGACCGAGACGATATTACAAGATCAGTCCCCAAGGCCGCACTATCAGAAAAGCACTTTTAGAAGAATGGAAGAACCTTAACCTTTCGATAGAATCGATGCATTCGTCAGATGGAGATAGTGAAAGATGAATCTAGTGGAAAATTACCTTTATTTGATACGCCAGCAGCTTCCATTACGTGTCAGATATGACATTACAAGTGAACTCAGAAGCCTTCTGCTGGACGATATAGAACACCGTTTCGGCTCCGATGCGGATAATGATCAGGTTATGGAAGTTCTGAAAAGTTTTGGTAATCCTTATGAGGTTGCAAAACGGTATTCAGATTTCCGCCCGGTTATAGCACCGGTTTTAGCTGACCTGTATTTTCTATTGCTAAAAGTTATTCTGGGGGCACTCTCTCTGGCGTTTCTGATAATGACAATCATTGGTGCATTCCAGGGTGAACTCTATGAAGGTGGTGTGTTGGGAGGTGTATTGTTTTTTCTGAAACACCTGATTCCAGCATATCTCAGTGCTACGGGGATTGTCACTCTGGGATTCATCGGAGCCACGCGCCTTCCCGCTGTTTCCGAGCGCATTGCCAAAGGTGAGGATTGGTCATTCGATGAACTCAAGGACGTTGACATTGATAATCATGACACCTCACCCTCAATTAAAGAGGGCATTCTGATTCTGATTGGAGTTTTAGCATTCGGTACAATGATACATTCTTTCCCTCATGTAACAACTGCACTGGAAGAAATTCTCCTTCAAAACGGGATCAGAATCGAACATCGCCTGGCTGTTGATGTTTTTCTGCAATATATGCGTATACTTGTGCTTTTGTGGGCTGGATCAATCTTGAGTGGAATGCTCTTCTTGCGAAAAAAAACAAACTCTGTACTCAGCACTGTTGTTGAGCATACTTTTAAAATAGCAACTCTTCTACTATTTTACCGTATGGTTTCGGATTATAACCTTTACACTGATTATACGGGTCTGATTGGTTTTAGAATCGTCTTCATAGCAGCAGCAGTTATTCTGACTGTGGAATTCATTCTTACTTCAATGAAAGCTGCATACAAGAAGTTTTACCAAAAAGAAGTCTATATAGGACAGCACAGTATCTGACGCATACCAAAAGTTCAGGATCGCCGGGGGAGGTGATTCTTTTTACCACCCCGGGCTCCTCATAAACAGAATAGTGCGGATTCAGTACCTGTTAAACAGAACACACTTCTTTTCACCCGGATCGTGCACCGAAACATCCCTGAAACTGGGTGAATCGATGAGTTGAGCGAAAAGGGGTTCTTTTACCAGCATGAACACAATAATCATCAAGTATGCAACTCTTGTAATCGACATATTCAGCTCTCCTGAACGCAGGGGGTGGTAATAAAAAACCGGCAAGGAGAGTGGCCCACAGCCGGTTTATTAATACAAATCAGAATAACCTCATTTATTTGCCGCGGGTGTACATTACGCTCCTCTTTTCACCTGTTCCGCAGTCCATCTTAACTATGTAGACACCCGGTACAAGCAGTGCATCCTTGAACCCGACACTGTTATACCCCTTTTTCGCCTGACCATTGAACAGATTTGCCACCTTGCGTCCCGATATGCTGAAAAGAGAAATTGTCACCCCGGAACTCTTCGGATTATGAAATGACACTCTGTCTTTCACTATGGAAAGGTGTAGAGATTTTTTTCCACTCAGATCTCCGCGTGCACTGGTAGACTGGTTGTTCAGCGCATTGCTGCTGTAGGTGATCATGTCGATATTCGCCGCCCCTTCGGAAGTCAGCGACGTGAGAGTGACTACGTTTTCCCCTTGTATAAAACTTATCGGAACTGATACGGAATTCCAGGTAGTCCAGGCGGATGTCGAGGGCATGCTTACCGATGCCTGCTGCTCGGTCCCGTTGACCGATACCGAAACGGGCCTGTCCGCGGAACTTCCGTTTGCGTACCGGAAGACAAGATCGGTGGTCAAGGCCTCATCCGCATGAAACACCCATGAAGCCGACGCTCCAGCTTCGTTTGAGGTGTTCAGATATCCCTCCCCGACAAATCCCCCATTGATCGACTCGGTCACTCCGTCAAACTCTGCGGCATCTTCCCCCTGAACCGAACCTTTACACGGAAGAACGCCGGTCTCACCTCCCGCACACATACCGCAGTCATCCATGTAGGCATCACCTCCCCAGTCTCCGTTACAGTCCTGCCCGCATGGTTCCCTGCCTGTAGTGCCACCCACACATTCTCCGCAGTTGTCCACATATGCACCTCCGCCCATAACTCCGGCACAGTCCTCCACCGGTTCCCCGTTTACGAGTGTGATATCGGGAACCGGCGCACCGTCGGGGAAATAGTATCCCACATGTGGCGGCTGATTGTAGGCGACATTCTGCCAGGCGATACTGAGCCGGTAGATGGGGTCATGCATGAGGGTGTAGTTCTTGTGGTCGGTTGGTATGGTGGTTGTGAAAATCAGAAGCGCGTTGTTGTCAGCGTGTCTCCAGATCACCTCTTCTCGCCAGTCACCCAGAATATCTGCCGAAAGCCCGGGATTGCTCTTGGTGCCGTTATTCTTGGCCGCACCGAAATGGTACGCTGTCAGCAGCCTTTCGGTTCTGCCCTGTTCGTTTACATTGTCTATCATCTCATCATTGAGCAATTCCCGATGCACATCCCCGTCCCAGTACACGAGGAAATTGGTTGAACTGGGCGACATGGAAACAGATCTACCCTTGCTGTCGAAGGGACCATGCCCCGAAGCCCAGATTTCCGCACCCCGGTGTCCCGGGTGAACATCGGCCGCGACACCTCTTCCCACATCTCCTTCGTCCCTGACATCTAGAATCATCTCTCCTGTTGCGGCATCTCTGTAGGAAATTCCCCAGGTTGCGCCTTCGTGAGGCATGAAAAACTCAAGTCCCGGACGATCGGGATCGAAATCTCCCAGGTGAGTGGCATCACCGTGACCGTAACCAGTGGAATACAATCCCGTACCGTCGTTATCGATCGCACAGGCCCCGTACATGATTTCATCGGCTCCGTCACCGTCAACATCACCCACCGAAAGGCTGTGGGCTCCCTGCCCGGCATAGCTGCGGTATCCGTCATCACTGTCAAACGTCCATCGGTGGGAAAGTGAGGTTCCGTCCCAGTCCCATGCGGCAAGAACGGTTCTGGTATAATACCCTCTGCACATGACAAGGGAAGGATGTTCTCCGTCCAGGTATGCTATACAGGCAAGAAACCGGTCCACTCTATTTCCGTAGTTATCTCCCCAGGAATTGACACTGCCCCGAACAGGGATGTACTCCACGGTTTCCATTTCCGCGCCGGTCTCACCGTTGAAAACAGTGAGATATTCGGGTCCCTCAAGTACATATCCGCCGCTGTTTCTGTAGTCAGCCCCGTCATTGTCGTTTGCCGCCGGACCTCTGCTGAGATACGCGCCGCTCCCGTCTCTGGTACCGGGAGCGGTCTTGCACGCCACTTCGGCTTTGCCGTCGCTGTCGAGATCGTACACCATGAACTGGGTATAGTGAGCACCGGATCTGATATTCACGCCCAGATCGATTCTCCACAGACTCGTTCCGTCAAGCTTCACCGCTTCCAGAAACGTGTTATCGGTGTGACCCGAGTGTGCATTGTCCTTTGCATTTGAGGGATACCACTTGATGATCAGTTCGTATTCGCCATCCCCGTCCAGATCGCCAACCGAGAGGTCGTTGGGCTCGTAGCTCCCCCCCTGAGGACCGTTTGCGGGGCGGTTGAGCGGAATCGTTTTGTACTGCTCACCCCACACCCCCGCGCTTCCGGACGGCTGGGATTCGCTGCCGTTTACGACTGATGTCACTGTGTAGCTATCCCCGGTGCTTCCGCCGGCATCCACATAGTTGGTACTTTCGGTGATCGGCTCGCCGTTTATTTTCTCCCCGTTGCGGTATACATTGAACCCGATGCTGGAAGGCTCCGTACCCATCATCCTCCAGGAGACGAACACGTCGCTTCCCCGGTTCACCGCCACCACCCCGCGGTCCAGTTTTTCCATAAGGCGGGCGGCACTCGAATTCAGAAATGCTCCCGAAATCACTATCAGGGCAAGAATGCTGGTACGGATACGACTCATGGAACCGCATTTTTTCATGTTCGGCACCTTTCAGGTATTTTAATAGGCCACTACACAGATCCTGAATACAATATAAAGAATTTTGTAAGTTCATGCTGAATAATAATTCATTATTGGATTTTTCACTACACAAACCAGGCCTGATTTTCCCTTTTATACCGAGCCGTCGCGCAGAAGAGCCGGGAGGGTTGTCTGAACTGCTGAAGCTCACTGAAAAGCGGCACCTACTGTCTCACACTTACTTTACCCAGTTCTCTACTTTCAGCTTTTCAAAACGCCTGAACTCTTTTTCGTTATTGGTGACCAGCGTACATTCTGAAGACAATGTCCACCTCCTTTCAACCTGCATTTCCGCCCATCAGCCCGACCGTGACTTACCAACCAGGCATACAACCCTTCAAACTCTCTGGAACAGAATATGCAGTTCCTTTTCCTATATACAATACATACACCGTAACTGACCCTGAAAGGTGTGCACCATGCGCAGGTTTATAATAACTCTGATCTATATAGCATTTTTCTGGATTCTGCTTCCATTCGCCCTCCTGTACCCTTCACTTATCCTGGATCGGCGTTTAGGCCTGAAGCTCGGGAGATCAACCGTGAATACTATCCTGGGGGTGATTCTCTCTTCTGTGAGCGCGGTCATGCTTGCCCTGTCGATTCTGGATTTCCGCAAAGGAGCCCAAAAACTACCCATCACCGCCCTTCCCCCCTACGACAAAATTGTCACTCAGGGGGTGTATTCCTACTGGCGGCACCCCGTTTACCTCTTCTACACTCTCCTTTTCGCCGGAGTGGGACTTATGCTCAGATCGGGAGGGCTTCTTTTTGTAGTGCTGCCCCTATTTTCGATTCTGGAATCGGTGCACGCCTATATAGAGGAACTCTATCTGGTCAATAAGCACGGTGAGGCCTACCGTCGGTACAAAAGAGAAACGGGGGTAGTAATCCCACGATTCAAAAAGCGGGTATCTTTCCCTTAGATACAGGTCAACCACTTGAATCGGGCTCCCCGCCCTCCCCGCTCACATTCTAAACGGTGATGGTTTGCACTTTTTCATCCGGATGGGCTACAACCGCGGCGCACTTCAGATTTTTTGTTTGACTCTTTGTATTTTTTGTACTATTTTGAAGTAGTACAAAGAGATTGTTATTTCCGGGAGAAACCTTATGAACATTTCCATCGTTGATCAAAGCCCTGTAGCAGTCTACGAGCAGATCATCCTGCAGATCCTCACAGGACTGCGGGAGAAGAAACTCAAACCCAACACTCCTTTGCCGACAATCAGGCAACTGGCCTCCGATCTTGACCTCACCAAGGCCACTGTGGCCAAGGCATATCAAATTCTTGAACGAAGCAGAATCATCGCTACCGGAGGGCGGAGGGGGACTTTCATTCACGAGCATGCCGTTGAAAACGCAGATAAGTTTCTGCGGGAAACGGTGGTCAACCAGACACGCGAATTCATAGAACTGCAGCTCAAATACGGCATTGAAGCAAACACCCTGAAAACCATATTCTCCACCATCATCAAAGAATACTGAAAAAGGAGTTGTACGATGATCACCATTACTATCTTCTCTGTACTGCAGCTTGCGGCACTTCTTTTTTTAGCGGCGGGGTCGGTACGGATGAACCGGCTTCAGACATTGGCAAAGAACTTCGATTGGGTACTTAAAAACGAAAATTTTGCGCGTAAGAACAGCGAACCTGTTTTCTGGCCACTTATCGCTGCAGGCATTAGTCTTTACGGATTAATCATTGCAGGATTCCTTTCGGGTACTCCCGAAACGCTCATGAAACTCAAGTACTACGGAATTACTTTCGCCGCTGTGGCCCTTATAGGGCTTTACTATTACATAGATAAAAAAGTGGCAGAAAAGATACCACTCAAAAAGACCCGCAATGCATCATTTATCAGAAGAACCCTTTCTTTCTACGTCAACCCCCGGGTGCTTAATGCAGCTATATCCGGAACCGTTTTTGTAATTGCGGCGATAACGGTCTCCTGGCTGGCGGGTAGAATCAGTTACGCTACGTTTTTATATGATCTGCTGCTGGCTGTTTTCATCTACGGATCAGTCACTTTAGGTATTATTCTGGGCCTCAGGGAAAAGATCCCTCATGAATTGGATATAAAACCGGTGGCCATCGGAAATATAGGTGAAAACTACCGCCGCTTTTCGATGAATTTGTTTCTCTATATCACCATTTTTTCCTCTCTGTTCATCCTTTTTCTCCTGGGGCTTCAGTGGTACGGACTGGATATCGCACACGATTCTCTAAGAGAAACCCTGTACCGATTCACGGGCGAGGAGATTGCTGCCTTTCGTCCGGTGTTCTCGCTTATACAGTGGGATATCATCAGTTCAATAATCACCGCTGCAGGATGTGTCGCTATGGTTAAAAGTAAACCTTTTAATGATATAGTCTCCATCAGGATTAAACCTTTCTCAAATCAAAATCAGTCATGACATCACAAACACATCAAAAAAGGGAAGCAGCTATGCTAAAGTACATTCACAAACTGACAAAGGTTGTTCTTATGTGCATATCTTGCGCCGTGCTGTTTTCAGGATGTTCTCCATCGCTTCACCCGCCTCAGATATCCACTCCTGGGGATTATCAGCCAGCTCTGGATTATATACGCAAACATGTTCCCAACGAAATGAAGAGGAGCAAAACAGCGGGACTGTCGATATGCGTTGTTGACAGCGGCAGGATTTTGTTATCGGAGGGATTTGGATACGCTAACCTTGATACAAAAGAAAAAGTACGGTCGGGTACAGGCTTCATAACAGGTTCGGTTTCCAAAGTTTTCACCGCAACTGCCATAATGCAGCTGGTTGAAAACGATGCCATTGCGCTTGATTCGCCATTAACCACCTACATTCCCGAATTCAGTATCAGGACACGGACCGATTCACGTCCCATTACCGTCCGCGATCTTCTCACCCACCATTCGGGGCTGCCCTGCGATATTGTAAACGGTTTTTTTCGCGGTCAGGACCAGTGTAACGGATGCGACACCGCATTCAGGAACCTGCCCTCACTGCTCTCGGATCAATTCACTTCCTTTGAGCCGGGAACCACTTTTTCCTATAGTAATCTGGGGTTCTCTCTTCTGGGGCACATCATCGAGCGGGTTAGCGGAGTAACTTATGAAAGCTATATGGACCAAAACATATTTGACAAGGTCGGGATGAACAGTTCGGCTGTACAGTTTGACCACAAGCGGATCAGATCTTTTTCCAAAGGCTACATTTCGAAAAAAAGCATATCAGCACCCTACATACGGGACATCCCCGCGGGTGCTCTGGTCAGCAGTGCCGATGACCTTGCCAGGTTTATGAGAGCAATCCTGACTGCGGGAGAACAAACGGACACAAAACCGCTCAAAAAGAGTACTCTCGATCTAATGTGGACAGAACAGAACAGTACCGTGGAAACTGACCTCGATTTCAGAACTGGCCTGACATATATATTGTCCAACCCGACCCGGATTCCTTCCCGGGTAGCGTGGCATACCGGAGACCTCCCTCCCTACCATGCCGCCATGGCGATGCTACCGGATTCCAAATTGGGCGTGGCGGTTCTCACCAATTCTCTACAAGGTGCAGACCTCCCGGCAGAACTGGCAATAACTGCCCTGGAGCACATTTACGAAGCGAAAACAGGAAAGCCTCTTACGGAAAAACGGAAGCCGATCCAAAAAACGGTATATTCCCAATCTGAACTTGACGAAATCGCCGGGTTTTATGCAACCCCTTTTGGGCTATGCCGCGTGAAACGATCGGGCATGTCCCTTAATCTGACACTTGCGGGTATACCGCTCAGTCTTAAACAGAACTCAGATTCCACATTTACTCCATATATCAAACTACTGGGCTTTATCCCTCTGAATCTCCCGATGCTCAAACATACCACGTTCAGTTTTCACAAGGTAAACGGAAAGAATCTCCTTTCATATCGTTACAGGGGAATCACCCTGGAACGTGGTATAAAATTTACACCTGAACCGATTTCAGCCGCATGGACAAAAAGAGCGGGACTCTATACCGTGGTCAATCAGGTCTCTACTCCCATGAAAGAGAAGGAAATGAAACGCATGTTTGATATAGACAAAATCGATCTTGGCGTTGACACCAAAGACCACATTCTCTATATCCGGCTAAAAGGACAAAACAGCCGGATACCGTTAAAGGAGATCTCGAATCATGAAGCCCTTATCCAGGGAATCAGCAGAGGCGCAGGAGAGACAATCCGTGCATTTTCAGAAAACGGCGAAGATTTCATAAGCTACGGAGGGTTCATTCTAAAGAAAGCTGAGCGGAACTAGCAGTCCCGTTTTTCCGCCAGGACAGTTCGTACTCTGTCCTGCTCCGGGCATGCGTGCACATATACAGAGTTAGGATTTCAATCAACTCCGCACCCCCAATCTCTGCCTGCCCAAGTCTGGGCAGGCAGATCCCGAATGAATAGCCAGATTTGCCTGTTCTTCTATAAAAAAAATTTCCAACTCTTTCACCGCGGCAAATCAGTTTAAACCGGATGAACAGCCAAAACGATCCAGGGTATCTGTTTTTACCCCGGAATAGTCCGGATAAACCCGCTTCGCAGCGGAAAAAAGCATATTTTTGCAGGCATACACTATTCCCCCGCACGGGGGAA
>JBKHHW010000044.1:0-21903 GCA_046538945.1 Chitinispirillaceae bacterium
TGATTTGAATTACTTGCTTGGGGACACGAATTCAGCTTCGGGAATGATATTTCCACAGAAGCATCATTCGTGCGAAATGTGTATATTAAGAGTATAGATGAACTGTATGCGCTCGTTTTTGAGGTAAAGCAGGAGCTTGTGCGGCTCGTCTTTTTGAATACCCGAAGTAGAGAGGTCTTGTCGTCGAAAGCTTTGTTCAACAGCGGCATAAACAGCGCCCTTCGGGCTTGGCCCGGGACATGCCACACTTTGCCGAAGCTCGCATTTACTGAATTATGACAAATGAGGAGTTCTAATGATACCAGCATTGAATCCGCTTGTACTGAGCTTGAAAGAATCGGCTACTTTGGCCATAAATATCACAGCCCGGCAAATGCGTGCCCAGGGAAAAGAAGTTTATCACTTTGGTTTCGGGGAATCACCTTTCCCCGTAGCTGAACTCATACAGAGCGCTCTTCGTGAAAACAGCCATCAAAACCACTACCTCCCCACTCACGGTCTTCCTGAACTCTGCGAAGCAGTTACAAAGTTTTACTCTAAAGAGTATGGCCATAAATTCAGCTCTTCAGATGTTTTTATTGGTCCGGGCAGCAAAGAACTCATATTTCAGACAATCTATCTGATGGAAGGCCCTCTCCTGGTACCTGCCCCAAGTTGGGTGAGCTATGGTCCTCAGGCTGCACTACGGGGAAAAACCATTGTCCCAGTTGAAACCAAACGAGACAATTCTTACAAAATTACTCCAGAAGAGCTTGATAAAGCCTGCTACAGCTTGGGGAAATCCCAAAAGCTCCTCATTCTAAACAACCCTAACAATCCTACCGGTTGTGTCTATACAAACGATGAACTGGCACAATTGGCCGCAATTTGCCGCGCTTACCAAATAATTGTAATATCTGATGAAATTTACGCATTGATCGATTTTACGGGAAGAGAACAAAGTAGTATACATCACTACTACCCGGAGGGAACTATTGTTTCAGGGGGGCTTTCCAAATCATTTTCAGCAGGTGGATACCGTTTGGGGGTACTTTTGATACCAGAGGAATTAGCTATTCTCAAACAGGCGCTAACGTCCATTATAAGTGAAACGTACTCTTCTGTGTCTGCACCAATCCAGTATGCCGCACTGGCAGCATACAGTAATTTCGATTCGATCCGACCCTATGTAAAAAAATGCTCAGAAATACACAATTTCGCAAGCGGTTATCTTCATGAGCGCTGTGTTCAAATGAAACTAAACTGCCCCCGGCCTCAAGGAGCATTTTACCTGTTTCCTGATTTTGAAAACTACAGATCGCAACTTAAACGTAACGGAATAACAACAGGGCCTCAACTCTGTGAACATCTTTTGGAAAGAGCTCATGTGGCAATTCTTCCAGCATCGGATTTTTATCTTCCGGCAACACATCTCGGCGTACGGATGGCTTCAGTAGACTATGACGGAGCTGCCATATTGCGAGACTGGCCCGGTGCTGACCACGTTTCTCAAGACCTTATTGACAGGTATTTTCCAAACCTCAAGAAAGGAGCAGATGCACTTGAACAGTTTTTGTATTCGCTATAGACGAGTGCAAAGCTCTTTGAAAACTGGGCCGAATTACAGAGTTTTCTTTTAAGTTATAAGTATTAAATCAACATTGGTCGGACCGGATAGAGCCACCATTTCCCCGGACATGGCTCAAAAAGGTCTGAGATGCGCGGCAGTATCGTGCCTTTAATCTCGTTCATGATCAATCCATTTTATAGCTGGTACTGTAAACTTCAAAATTAATTCGCGGGTGGGATATCATGGTTTCCCCGGATGACTTTGTGCTGAATCGAAAATTCACCTCCGGGGTGGCCGATCGGCTTTCGCCTCATTTTCCTTCGGGAAAACGGGTTTTCTATTCTGCCTGACTTGGCCCGCGCTTTGCTTCTTTCCTCAGAGGCTACTCCAAAAGAGCGCCTTTATGATCCCTTTATTCTTGTACCTGCGAAAAATCTGAGAACGGATAATATGGAACTCTCTGTCGCCTACACATTCGAGCCCGGACTGATCCCCCGACTGGCCAAATTCCCCCAGGTAACGGAAATCTACGGAAAGCTCAGAAGCGACCCCTTCGGAGGTGGAAGGTGGTCGGCCACCTTGCGAAGTACCTCCCCCGGCTTACTGAGATCATCAGTCAGAGAAGCTCATCACCATGGTATAAAATTCAACTACCTTCTCAACTGTGCCGATCTGTATGGACTGGAACACACCAGGTCCGGGCAGAAAACAATCCGTACCTTTCTCGATTTTCTCTCTGAAGAGCAAATCGATTCCCTAACGGTGGCGGTTCCCTATCTTCTTAAACTCATCAAAAGTCGTTATCCTCATTTCAGGGTGAGAGTCGGGGTTTTCGCCAGAATAGCCGATGAACACATGGCGCGGCGTTGGGAAGATCTGGGAGCCGACACTCTGACCGTAAGCTCAATCACCTGCAACCGCGATTTCAATCTTCTCGCCAGAATAAGAGAAGCTGTCCGTTTCAGTACTCTGCAGCTCATCGTCAATGCAAGCTGCCTCACCTCCTGTATACATGAATCCACTCACATGCATATGCTGAGCCGGGGCTCAAGAAGTGACGATTCCCGAAGAGGATTCCTGCTTGATTACTGTTTCCTTAACTGTTCGGCAAGAAAGCTGGCCGACCCCGGGGAATTTCTTCATGCCTGCTGGATACGTCCCGAAGACCTTTACCTGTATGAGCAACTGGGGTACCATCATTTTAAAATAGTCGAACGGAGTTGTCCCGCAGACCTTCTTGTCGCTCGGGTAAGAGCTTATGCCCGGCGCTGCTTCGATGGTAATCTGCTCGATATCGTGGGGCCTGTGGCCCACATAACTGCTGCTCAGAAGGCGCCGCTTGATGTGAGGCTGAGGCTGGCGCTGTCGATGATCCGTCCCCGAATGGTTAAACTGTCCACGGTTGTGAAGATGAATCAGTATATAAATCAGGTTGTTTCCGGTGAACATTCGAAAGCAGATGTGCCGGTGTATATCGATAATAAAGCTCTGGATGGTTTCGTTCAGGTTCTGAAAGACAGGGACTGTGTGTCTCGTTGTACCCAATGCGGGTACTGTTCACAAAAAGCTGAAAAGGTGATAAAAGTTAATGATGCATACAGAGAAAAGGTTCTTTCCCTTGCCGGGGAACTGGAAAAAGGGATGGTTTCGGGAGCTCACTGGTTCTGAGAACAGAAGGAGGAAGAGATGAGTGCAGTTGAAACTGATCAGGTTGTGGAGCGTATTAAGACGGTAGTCGCCGAAGTGCTCAGGATAGATGCGGGCAAAATGGGTTTGTCCAGCCGGTTTACGGAGGATTTGGGGGCCGATTCTCTGGATAAAGTCACTCTGCTCATGGCTCTGGAGGATGAATTCGGGAAATCCATTTCCGATGACGATGCGGCGAAATTTACGGACATAAAAGCTGTAGTGGATTTCATCACCTCTGTTTCCAGAGAAACAGGCGAGTGAAGACCTCCGCTCGGGACGTGGTTGTAACGGGAATCGGAATGATTACCCCTTTGGGAGATAATACAAATACTACCTGGAGAAATCTGCTGGACCTTGCATCCTGTGTGAAACCTATCAGGGAACAGTGGAGATGTTACTCGGATTACAGTTCAAAAATCTGGGCTCCTCTTCCGGAAATCGATTTTGCTGCTTATGGAATCGGCAGAAAGGAAAAACTCCAGCTCGATACTGTACAGCTTCTGGGCCTGGCGGCAGCTCAGCAGGCTCTCGACAATGCTGGAATAATATGCACTGCAGGCGAGCGGGGAAAAATATCGGTTCCAGCACTGAATTCCATTAGAACTGGGGTGTTCATGGGAACCGGATCCGGGGGAATTTCATCTCTTATAAGTGCCCAGGCCAATCACACTTTCTCTCCTGTTAAGAAAAGTCTGGAAGCCATGACGGTTCCGGTGCAAAATGAGCCGGACAGAATAAAAAAAATCGGACAGCTCATGCACGCACCCTCGAGGTACAATCCCTTCGTGGTGTCGATGATGATGCCCAATGCGGTTTCAAGTTCCATCGGGATCAGATACGGGTTGACGGGGCATAATGAGACATGTTGCATTGCGTGTGCGTCGGGAACCGCGGCCGTAGGTCATGCTTACCGGGCGATTAAAAAGGGAGAACTTGACTGTGCTCTGAGTGGCGGCGCGGAATTTCTGGGAGATCAGTACGGAGGGGTGTTCCGTTCTTTTGATGCTGCAGGGACTCTTGTCAGAGGTGAATCACCTGATCGCCACTGTCCTTTCGATCAAGACCGCAGCGGTTTTCTGTTCAGTGAGGGCGGAGCGGCAGTTCTCATACTGGAATCATCCGAGCATGCCCGCAGGCGTAAAGCTTCGGTTTTGGCCAAAATCGTAGGATTCGGGGAAAAGTTCGACCCCTATTCAAGCATGGACATGGAACCGAGCGGGTCGTGCATAGAGGAGATGGTGAGGGAGACCGTGGATCAGGCGAAAATTTCACCCTCCCAGGTGGATTACATCAATTCCCATGGTACCGGTACGGTGGTGAATGACGAGGTGGAATCTTCGGTGATCGAGAGAGTTTTCGGTACCCGAACACCTGTCAATTCTACCAAATCTCTTCTGGGGCATACTCTGGGGGCATGCGGTGCGATCGAAGCGGCAGTTGCGGCTCTCAGTATCAGGGAAAGGAGTGTCCACGGAATGCCCTTTCTTCGCCTGCCGGTGAGGAATCTGAATTTCATAAAAAAGAGTGGAAAATTATCTGTAAAACACGCCCTGTCTCAGTCTTTTGCATTCGGAGGTCATAATGCGGCATTGCTTCTGGAGAGGTACGAATGAGTGATACAAAACCCCGTATTGCGGCCGTGGGGACTTCCCTGCCCCCCTGCCGCATAACACAGCAGAGATCAAAGGATCTGATTCTGGAACATTACGGAAAATCGCTTTCGTTGCGCAGCAAGGAAGTGCTCTGCAAGCTTCTGGATCATCCCGGGATAAAAACAAGAGCCTATTCTTTCGACAGGGAAACGGATCTTCCCGAAATGAAGAACGAGGACCCGGACAAACGCATCGACCGGTTCAGGTCGTGGGCCGTTCGCCTGTCGGTTCAGGCCTGCCGCAAGGTATTATCACAGCTGGAATTACAACCGGAACAGATTTCAGCTTTGATAGTGAATACCTGTACGGGGTATGTTTGTCCCGGTCTGGGTACTTATATCCTTGAGGAAATGGGATTTGAGAGCAGTACCAGGGTATATGATCTGGTGGGATCAGGTTGTGGCGGTGCCGTACCCAATCTCCAACTCGCATCCGCTCTGGCACAACAGGGTGAAACGGTTCTCTGCGTTGCTGTTGAAATCTGCAGTGCCACTTTTGAAATGGGCAATGATCTTAGCCTGATTGTTTCAAACAGTATTTTCGGTGACGGTGCGGCGGCTGCGCTCGTGTGGGACAGGCCCCGGGGAGTGGAGATAGTTTCCACTTACAGTGTGCAGCTGCCCGGGTATCGGGAGGATGTCCGGTATGTGCACAAAGGAGGGAGGCTTCACAATCAGCTTTCACATCACCTGCCCAAAACAATCGGCCAGACAGTACCCGGGATCGTAGGTAACTTTCTGGAAACCTTGAACTTGCAGCTAGAGGAGATCGAGCATTGGTTCATTCACCCCGGCGGGGAAAAGATGCTGGGGAACCTGCAGAAGGCATTGGACCTTTCAGATGGGCAGATGTCTCATGCGCGTGAGATTATGCATGACTACGGCAATATGTCTTCTCCCACAGTGCTCTTTGAGTTGGAGAAGATGCTTAAAGAGGGAGAGGCATCCCGGGGGAGCTTGGGAATGATGGCTGCGTTTGGGGCGGGTCTGTCGGTTCACCTGGCACTGCTTCGGTGGTGATCCAGTTTCCGAACGACTGTGATTTCTGCGAACCCGAAAAAACGCCGTTGTGTAGAAATCGTTCTAAATCCCTGTTTTTCAAACAGTTGCATCAGTTTATCCCTGTTGGGAAAATGGGACAGGCTTTTTGCTATATAGCCGTAAGTGTGTGGGTTTCGGTGCAGGACAAGTCCCCAGAAGTATCCCCAGAGGGTGAGAAGAGAGAGGTGAATGGAAGAAATGAAGATCGAGGGGGAGCGGGAAAAATCAAGAAACGCAGCTGTGCCGTTCGGTTTGAGGACTCTGTGAATCTCTTTGAGAGCTGTTTCGAGTTCCGGAGCATTCCGCAGAGCGTAGCCGCCTGTTATGATATCGAAGGATTCATCTCTGAAAGCGAGTCGGCACATATCGGAAAGATGAAAAGACATGTTTGTGCCGGATGTGGAAATCCGGGCGGGATCGAGCATGGCTTTGGTCAGGTCAATGCCGCAGATATAGCCCTGAGGATATCTGCAAGAGAGAAGCTTTGTGATGTCTCCAGTTCCGCAGGCCAGGTCCAGTGCTCTCGGGTTTTCCATTTGCGGCAGAAGGGTTATGAGCTCCCTTTTCCAGAAGCGATCCCTTCCCCAGGACAGCAGACCTGTAACAATAGAATAAGCATGGGCTATTTCGGTAAACAGCTCTTGATTGTACTCGCGCTTAAGATGAGGATTATCAAGGGTTTGGGACGTACACCGCAGTTGTGAAGACATCTGCCACCTTACCTTTGTTCTGATGAATGAATGAGTATACATATTTGTTTGTAACAGGATTACGGATCGAGGAAAAGGCATGGGTATTTTCGAATCTGAGATGCGCTTCCGTTCCCAACTTCCGGAACTGATGGATATGAAAGGAATAGATGAAAACGAACTTTTCGCCACACTCGATCAGTTCAGAACCGTGAATCGGTTCTTTTCCGGAATTCATGGTGTACTGGAGAAAGTTCTTATCGGCTACATGAAAAAACATCCCAGGCCTCAAGCGTATACGATTCTTGATCTGGGAGCGGGAGGCTGTGATATTCCGCTCTGGATAATCGGCAGATGCCGCAGGATGGGTCAGCCTGTTCAGGTAATCGCTGCCGATCATGACCAGAGAGTGGTTTCCTACGTGAAGAAAAAGCATAACGGCTGTTCTGAACTGTCTGTCATTCACACTACAGCTGAAAATGCTCTCGAAAGTCTGGTTTTCGATTTTGTTATCAGCAACCACTTTCTTCATCACCTTTCTGATTTTCAACTGCCTGCAGTGATTGAAAAAATTCACTCCAGAAGCAAAATCGGCTACGTCTGCAATGATATCTGCAGAAGCCGCATGGCGCTGCTGCACTATTCACTGGTGGCCCCGATCTTCTTCCGCAACAGTCTGACTGTAAGGGATGGTTTGAGTTCCATCAGAAAAGGGTTCACCATCGGTGAAATTCGCCGATTTCTTGATCCCCTCGTACCCTCACCCGAGATAAGAAGAGTATTTCCGGCACATATCAGTTTTTTCTGCCGAAAGAAATAACCACACACTAAGCAAATCCCATACCGCTAAAGAGAGTTTTGGCAGAAGTCACTGATTCTGCTCATGTTAGCGGTATTTTGCGCAGGCTTCCTCTCACACCTTTGAGTTGCTTTGGATTGATTCTTCCCACAAGTAGAACTATATTATTGTAATATTTAAAAATGGCACCGGAATCATTCTCAATGAGCTCAATTCAGCGGTATAGAATCATACAGAAAATTGATGCGGGCGGTATGGCCGCGGTTTTCCTGGCACGCGATCAGGTGCTTGGTCGAGACGTAGCACTCAAGATGCTTCACCCTCATCTGCTCAATCAGAAGAAATCCCTTGCCCGTTTCGCCAATGAAGCCGAAGCGATTGCCTCGCTTTCTCACGAAAATATCATTAGAATTTTTGATTACGGTGAAAACCAGTCCCGGCCTTTTCTGGTAATGGAATTCATCGACGGGCCTACACTTCTGGGGGTTTTGGAAGAGTACGGACCGCTGCCGGATCTGGTTTGTCTGGAGATTGCCCGTCAGGTTCTTTCTGGTTTGTCATGTGCTCACGGAAGTGGTATATACCACCGGGATATAAAGCCGGCAAATATTATGATTCACAGAGACAATAATGTCAAGATCATGGACTTCGGCTTAGCTTTCCTGGTGAACAAGGATTCTATCACCATGACCGGCTCGCTTCTCGGTTCTCCCCGCTATGTTGCTCCCGAGCAGGTTGAGGGCAAGCCTCTGACAGCGGCCGCCGATATCTGGTCTTTCGGGGTTCTGTTGTACCAGTGTGTTACCGGCAGGGTCCCTTTCGACGGGGAAACCCCTCACGCCATTATTAGTGCCATTGTCAATATGGAGGCGGAAAGTCCGAGAATCCATAAAAGCGATGTTGTCTTCCTGCTGGCAGAACTGATCGAGAAGTGTCTAGTGAAGGAAACAGAAAAACGACCGGGTTCGGAGGAGCTGCTTCGGTTTATCCAAAAAAGGTGCGAGGAAGAAAAGATCGGATTGTACAGAGAGCGGATTTCGGAATTTTTCAAAGACCCTCAAAAATATCAGAAGGAGGAAAGAGCGGAATTGTTCCAGGTTTTTCGACAGGGTGCTCTGGATCAGATTCAGAGGAAAAATCTACCTTCTGCACTCAGGAAGTTGGAACAGGCTCGGTTTTTCGGTGATCTTTCGGAAAATGACCGTAAGCTGCTGGCCAGGCTGAATCGCAAAGGAAAAACACGTCCTGTGCTTGTGGCTGCTGCAGTTGCGCTCCTGTTTGTACTGGTTTCATTCTTCTGGATTTTCAAATCGACCGTTCAGACAGAGAAAAACATCGCTAAGCAGGAAGTGGCTGTCCCAATCCGTTCGGATGAAAGACCGGTGTCTGCGCGAACATCTCTGCCCGAAAAGGAAGATCATGATGCTGCAACAGAGCAGAATGCAGAGCCGCCGGTGAAGCAGGTGCCCCTTGTGATCAGAAAAGAGAATAGAACGGAAGAAGAGCAGAAACCGAAAGAAGAAAAAACAGTTGAAGAAAATGGCACTTCCGGGCCTGGTTTTCTGGATATCAGGAGCAATCCTCCCTGGGCGAAGATCGTGATTGACGGATTGGAGCGGGGGGTCACACCCAGAACGAGAAATATCGCCCTGTCACCGGGAGAGCATCAGTTTGAACTGAAGAAAGCGGGATTTACGGACTACAGGGAGAAAGTAGTCATAAAGTCTTGCGATACACTTGAGCTGAGGATAAAAATGACTTCTGCTGACTTTTATGATAGTGGAGGTAGTCAGCAGTAGATTACACAGTGGGGTTTTAGTGTGAAGAGTAAATACTGCCTGAGGCAGATAACAAAAGAGGAAGTGAAAAGCATTGATCTGGACGGGAGAATGCTTCTGATCGGTATGTCGGCCGAAAATGATATCCAGATAGCTGACTCCGATGAGGTCGCAGTGAAACTGATCAGGGCTAAAGATGGTTTCAAACTGGAAGTGTTCCAGAAAAAGGGTGTGCTCCTTAACGGCAGAAAAGTCAAATCTGCGGATCTTTCCCCCGGAGACAGATTCGAAATCGGTGAAACAGCTTTCATTTTTGATTTCAGCGCAACCGGTAAGGAAAAAAACTCCGGAGTCACGCTTTTTAATTTTGACACCCTCAACAAGTTCGCTCAGTATGTGGGAAAAGAGCGCAATCTCAATAAGCTGCTGAAGAAATTGATGACAACGCTCATGGAGATTTTCAGCGGTACGGATGCATTCATTTTTAAATTCGATCCGGAAGGCAAACCGCAGTTGTTTGTTTCTTCCAAAGCAGGAGTTTCAAAAGAGCGGTTCAGTGATACCGTTGTACAGGCAACAGTCTCTTCAGGTGATGGGCTTTTAATACCGAATGCACTTTCCGATCCGGAATTCAGTCAGTCACAAAGTATAGCAGACCTGAAGCTGAATACGGTTATGTGCGCTCCGATAAAAGTCGCCGGAAAAATGCTGGGTGTGGTGTACATAGGGTCAAACAAAGCTTTGGTGTCTTATACGAAAGATGATCTTCAGATTCTGACGGTTTATGCTACCATAGCAGGTATGCTTGTCAATCATGTGGAGTACATATCGTATCAGGATTCCGCCATTCAGAAACTTTCGGGCGGCTGCGTTCAGGACGGAGTGGTTTATGAATCGAAAGTGATGCATGAGCTGCTTGGGACAGTTCAGGCTTTGGCCCAGTCTGATATCACCGTTCTGATCGAGGGACAGACCGGAACAGGAAAGAGCCTTGTCGCACAGGCCATCCACAGGCAAAGCCGGCGCTCCACTAAACCGTTCGTGGTCATAAACTGCAGCTCCATCCAGGGAGAACTTCTGGAATCGGAACTTTTCGGGCATCGCAAAGGAAGCTTTACGGGAGCAGTCAATGATCATGAGGGCCTTTTCGCCTCAGCCGACGGGGGAACGATCTTTCTCGATGAAATCGGCGAATTGGACGGGCGGCTTCAGGCCAAGCTGCTCAGAACGCTTGAAACCGGTATGATACGTCCCATAGGCAGCACGGTCGAAAACAAAGTCGACGTAAGAGTGGTCTGCGCCACCAATCGTAGTCTTTCGCAAATGGTAAGAAAGGGTGAGTTCAGAGCTGATCTCTTCTACCGAATAGAGCAGCTGCGCATCACGCTTCCTCCCCTCTGTGAGAGAGGAGACGATGCTGTTCTGATCGCCTACCATTTTCTGGAGAAATTCAAAAGCATGTACAGCTCCTGTGAGGTGCTGGACTTTCACCCTGAAGCGCTTGACTATATTCGCACCTACGCCTGGCCGGGCAATATCAGGGAACTGTCAAACGCGGTGCACCGTGCTGTTCTGATGTCCAAAGGTCCTTTGCTAAAACTGGATTCCCAACCCCTTGAAAATCCGCTGCACAGAGAGAAGAAAGTGACCGATCTGGAGGAGGCCACCCGCTTGTTTCAGAAAAAGCTGATCACGGATGTGGTGAATCAGTGCTCAGGAAACAAAGAGGAGGCCATAAAAAAACTGGGACTGAGCAGAAGTACGTTTTTCCGATATCAGGCTCAACTGGGGCTCTAGATTCATGATTTCATGTGCTGGTCTGCATTTCCGTTCTGCTTTTTCTGTTCTGCTGATCTGCGGCTGTTTCTCGTCTGTATGTTCCGGTTCCCATGATCAAATCAGGGAGCTTTTCGAGTGGGGTGAATACGGGAAACTGATCACCATTCTGGAACCGCTGGTGTCTGCGCTGCCTGATACATCCGATTCCGCAAGAGCTGCCGAGTACTGCTATTATTTGGGGGTTGCGAAATTCGCCGAGGAAGGTATTGAGCAGTCCCGCAGGTTTTTTCTGAAGGCACTCGATCTGGATGAAGACATTTGTATTGACAAAAAGTATATAGCTGATGAGATTTTCTATCTCTTCGAGGCGACGAAGCTGGAATGGGAGAGTAGAAAAAGAATGGAATATCTGGAAGACTCCATTGCTTCTGTCCAACCGGTTACGATAGAGAAATTCGACACTCTTCTGATTGAAAAGACTGCGCTTTCTCCTGAAGAGCCGTATCCGAAGCGAAGGATACTGGGCCTTTCTCTTGTGGCGTCAGGTATACTGATCGGAGGGTATTCGGTCTACACTTATTTGGCGGGGGGGCAGACCTACGAAAAATTCAGAGAAGCCGCCTCAGTCGGTGACAAACCAGCCTACGACCGGTACCGCGGCATACTTAACAACTCAAACAAGGTTATTACCGGATGCGGTATCGTTTCGGGAATTGTCTCCGGAATAGGTCTGTACTATACCTTCAAAAGCGGTAAGAATGAAAATGTCAGTCTATCGGTATTCTGTGAAGAAGGAAAATATGCGATCCGGTTTTCAAGGTAATCTGTTCCGCCCGCATGTTTTCCTCTGTCTATGCGCTCTTTGGATCTGTTGCACTTATGACACGGAATTGCCCCTTCAGAACTATGAACCGCGTTGCGGCGTGTCTGAAATACAGAAAGTGCTCCTTTTTCCGGATAGTGTGGTGTGTACACTTACAGTGGATGATCTAAATGACAGATTCCTCCGATTTTCCTTGCAGTCAGATGACTCCAATTCCTGTGAATGGGCCCATTCGTCCCGGTTTCTGGAAGAAGAGTACGGACCCAAACGTCTGATCCTTTATCATACATCGGATGTCATGGGCAGTTTTTCCGGATTTTTGAATATTCGGGATGATTATGGGGGGAAACTTTCGATTCCTTATCGCATAGACAAACATTTCAGAGACAGTTTCGGCAGTTTTCCACTCGATAACCGTGTCTGGTTGCCCTATAGTTCTGGTGATCAGTCCGGAATCTCCTTCGATCATCTTGATAAGAAACTTCTGTTCCTGTTCGGAAATGCGGACACTTCTCTTCTTTCCGCCGGCATCAGAAGTGTCTTCACGGTGAGTGATGATTTCCGCATTTCAGTGACTTTCAAGCTTCGGGACGACATGGCTGAAGGTTTCGAGGCTGCTTTTTTTGTATCCACAAGTTCTGACACCGGAAAGTGGATAGGACAAAAGGCCGGGATGTACGTTTCCGGTAACAGGGGAGGGCTGCGTATGAGCTGCAGGTCTGTCAATTTCCAAATTCAGAGCAGCGAGATGGACTGTGACTTCGGTGAAATGATCATACGCAGAACAGGAGAGGATATCGAATATCTGCTTCATGACGGGGATCCGTCCAACGAACCGATATCGCTCAGCGTGCACAAATTTTTGCCTCAGGAGCCGATATTTGTACATATGCGCATGAAGGTGGATGACTGTAGCAGGGTCCGGTCCTGCTCCTGGAAAAATTTCTCCGTTCACGAAGGCAAGCTGCAGCCGATTTGAGCGCCGAGAAGTCCCGGTTCTGGGACTACGGGTCCCGTTTATGATACTGCCCGGAAAGTGAACGGGCCCAGACTGCGCGGATTCCGCAACTTTCTCCGATGGCATGGTCCTTGCATAATACCGGCTTTCGAAACTGTAAACCTCATTGATGGGAAGTCGTTATGAAGATGGTAATCAGAGTTTTATGCATTTGTCTTGCAACTGCGGCGTGGTCTTTTGCCGGGATTGCCGCTCACTGGTCCTTCGATTCCACTTCACAGGGAGACTTTGTCGATATCTCCGGCAACGGCCACAGCGCCCGGAGCACAATATCGGTGACTGACGGGTATCAGGGCAAAGCTCTTGACTGCAAAGATACCTTCCAGGTGGTGATCGACAGCTCCTACAAGCATTTTAATTTCGATCAGGTCACGGTCGAAACATGGGTTTATCCTACGGGAGACCTGGTTCTTCCCGCTTCCTTTGACAACTATCACCAGCTGTTCGATTTTGTAAGCGTCGGGACAGCCACCTATGGGGGCTATGGTATCTACATAACCCATACAGGACAGTTCGAAATGTCGGTAGGCACTCCCGGGAGGTGGGAAGTGGCAACTTCTTCTGAAGTGCTTGAAACTCACCGGTGGTACCATCTTGTGGGCAGCTTTGATGGGCAGAGTATCAAAATCTACATTAACGGGCAATTGGCTGCCTCTTCTGATTTCCAGGGTCCCTATAAACCTTCACAGTATGATGCTAGAATAGGTCATCAGAAACTTACAGACGGCAGGATGAGGAATTTCTTTCAGGGCAAAATCGATGAAGTGGTTCTGCATGATGTGGCCTTGAGCGAAGAGGAGGTGCTGCAGAGATACCAGCAGATCTTTCCTGAGCAGAATGAAATCGTCGCTCAATGGTCTTTCGATACTGTAGGTACGGGCATTTATTATGATGTGTCCGGAAACGGCTTTCATGCATACGGGGACAGTTTGAGTGTTACTGATGGTGTTAAAGGTAATGCGCTTGAATGCAAGAACGATAGTTTTGAATTAGTGGTTCAAAACTCAGCGGATGGTTTCAATGTTGACCATTTCACAGTTGATGCATGGATCTATTCACATATAGACCTTGTCGATGTACCTTCCTTCTACAATTATAAACAGATTTTTAACTTTGTAACCGTTGGTCCTTCAACGTATGGTGGTTATGCCATTTATATCACAGCGGATGGAACATTGGAATCGGGAATCGGCACAGAAACAAAATGGATATACGCCATTTCTCCCAAGGATCTTATCTTGAAGCCTAAGGTGTGGTATCATATAGCAACTACTTATGACGGCAGTACTCTGAAGCTCTTTCTGGACGGCCAGTTGATTGCATCTCAAGCCCACGCCTATGGATACAAGAAGATAGATTTTGATGCCAGAATCGGATCACAAAGAATGACTACCGGCGAGATGCGCAACTGGTTTGACGGGAAAATCGATGAGCTTACATTACGAAACTATGCGATGACAGATGCGGAAATACATAATCGTTACATCAGTTTGAAACCTCAATCTGAGCCGCAGTTCAAAATCAACTTCGGCATGAAAACGACCTATGCTTCTGCAGGGGATACACTATGGGTGCCTGTTTATCTTACCAATTACGAGAATTTCCAGATCAGTGCCTGTCAGTTCAACATCGATATCGACACCGCTAAGCTCGAGCTTCTGGATATATCCCGGGACAGCGGGTTGGTCAGGGAATGGGAGCTTTTCGACTATAACGGTGTCGGGGAAGGAAAGTATGCTGTTGCACTGGGAGGAAGTATGACACCTGTCGAATACGGAGAAGGTGAAATCGTAAGGTGCAAATTCGCCATAAAACCGGAAGTTGAAAATGAAGATACGTGTCTGATAGATCTGAGCGACATCAATATAGACGAATCCAATATGCTGGTGACGGCTACTTGTAAACCGGGCAGAATAATAATCAGCAACCCGGATATTCTTTACGGGGATGTAACCGGCAATCAGGTGGTGAACATATTCGATGCCAGAGATATCCTTTCCTATGTAGTAGGTTCGCTGGAACTTCCCCATGAATCCAGTCCCAACTTCACTACTGAGGTCGCGGATGTAAGCGGAAACGGTACTGTTACCAGCTATGATGCGGCTCTGGTTTTCCAGCACAGCGTGGGTCTTCTTCCGGAGTTTCCCGTTTCCGAAAACAACCCGCTCCACAAGAGGGCTGCTTCCAACAGCTCTTCTCAGGCTGCCAACCTGTCCGTTGCTCTGACAAAGCAGAGTCCCTCCGAGGGCACGGTCTATACCATCTGGGGAAGTAATCTCAAGGGTCTTGTCGCAGGAGAGTTTGCCATCCGGTATGATCCCTCACTGGTCTCCATTTCCAACAGCGACCTGGATGTTCCCCTGAGAGGGGTTTCGGTCGTTACCGAGCCGGATACTGTCAACAGTCTGCTGAAAGTCGCTTTCACAACCAACGATTACATTGACAACAACAGCCTGGTTCCACTTGTAAATTTAGCGCTGCCTCCGATACAAAGTGACGATCCTCTGTCTGCAATCGAACTCATTACCGCTCTGATAAATGAGGGGAAAATAGTAACCAACATAACCCCTTCGGGACTTTCCTCTCCCGTTTGCGATAATGGCTGGAAGCCGGTCTCGGCCAAAAACAGGGCTGTCATATCCGGTAACAATCTTGCTGTTCAGGTATCCAGTCCTTGCCCTGTAGATATCGCAATCTGGACTCTGAAGGGCAGAAGAGTGCTGTCCCGTAATTTCAGGGCCACAGCCAAAGGCAGCTCCCGGATCGGTCTGTCACATTTTGCACCCGGGCTGTACTTGTATAGAGTTCAGGCTGGAGCGGAAAAATTCACCGGCAGATTTACTGTAAACAGATAAAAAAAATATTCATAAGAGGGCCGCTTCGCAGTAAGCCCCGGATGGAAAGCCCAAGTCCATCCGGGTTTTTTATCCCGCAGGAAGATCCGGGCCACTGGCATGATTTATGCACTCTTTCCTTTGTTAGCCGTTTCGGGGTTTATCCCCTTCAAGTGGCGTAATCGAGCAATTCAGAAGGAAAGAGAGGTGCACTATGGCTTGGTCGACGAATCCTTTCGCTGAACTGGAAAGAATGCGCAAGGAAATGGATCGCCTTTTCTCCCGTGTTCCCTATCTGGGAACCACTTCCTCGGCATACCCTGCCACCAATCTCTACGAAACCGGGGACGATCTGACACTTGTCGCCGAACTGCCCGGGGTGAAAAAGGAGGATATCAGCATAAACCTCCACGAAACCAATCTCACCATTACCGGGAAGAGAACTCCCCGCCAGTACGGCAAGTCCGCTCTGCTCAGGCGCGAGCAGCCGGAGGGGGAGTTTGAAAAAACCATCAGACTGCCCTCGAAGATCAGAGGGGAGAAGGTCACCGCGAAATTCGAAAACGGTCTGCTCACGGTTCGTCTCCCCAAATCGGAAGAATCAAAGCCGCGGCAGATCAATGTGGAAATGTAGAACCGAATGATCCGCAATCTGAAAAATCTAGAATACAGCAGGAGGTTACACCATGGCTGAAGCTTCCAGAAGAGAACAGAAATCTGTACAGAGCTCCTCGGCGGAGCAGCTCATTTCTCCGGAAAACGCCTTCTCTCCCGATGCAAACATCTACGACAACCGGGAGGCACTCGTTCTGTCGATGGATGTGCCAGGGGTGGGAAAAGGGGATGTGAATATAGAAGTGGATGAGAACAAGGTGATGTCTATCAGGGCAAAGTCATCTTTCAAGGAGCCCAATGGAACAGCTCTTGTGCAGGAGTTCTCGTCCGGAGATTTTTTCCGTTCCTTTAGTCTGAGCAATGAGTTCGACACCGATAAGATTTCAGGAAAACTGGAGAATGGTGTTTTAGAAGTGATAATCCCCCGAAGAGAAGATGTGAAGCCCAGAAGAATAGAAATCAGCGCCTGAGCGGCGTGAGGAGGGCGTGTCACTCAGACATGCCCTCCGAATCTTCTGGCCAAGCAGCCCGCCTCCCATTATCTTTAGTGAGTGCCCTGTTTTTTGAGCAGGTTTTTTCCGAAAGGCACTCCTTTATGAGCACTTCCCATTTTCAAACTTCAGCTTCAAACGAGCTGCATATACCTTCTCATTTCAAAATTCCTTGCGAACCGGTGGCCCACCCCGGAGCTGTCGTACAAGCGAACAATGTCAGATTCACGGTGCTCTCTTCAATGGTGATCCGGATGGAACACAGCGCCAGCGCCCTTTTTGAAGACAGGCCCTCTCAACTTTTCTGGTTCAGAAAACGGCCTCGCGTCGCTTTCAGTTTTCATGTGTCGGGAAACAGAGCCGAAATCATCACTGATCAGCTTCACCTGGTCTGCACCGACACGGAAAGCCCGTTCAGAGCGGATACCTTGAAAGTAATGCTTCTGAAAGATGAAACCGTCTGGCATTACGGTGATCGGGATGAGCGCAATCTGGGCGGAACGGTTCGGACTCTGGATGGGGTGAATGGCTCTCTAAAGCTCTCTCCGGGGCTTATTTCCCGAAACGGCTGGGCGGTGGTGGATGATTCACACTCCCTGGTTTTCGATGAAAACTGCTGGCCTGTAGCTCGCGAAAATCCCCAAATTGACCTCTACTTTTTCGGCTACGGAAAAGACTATAAAAGCTGCATCAAAGAATTCTGTACCCTGAGCGGCTCTATCCCTCTGCCGCCAAGATTTGTGTTCGGTAACTGGTGGAGCAGGTACTGGGCTTATACCCAGGAGGAGCTGCAGGAACTGGTGGAGGATTTCAAACGGCATGATATTCCCCTGTCGGTGTGTGTCGTGGACATGGACTGGCACATCGTGAACAACCCTCATCACAGCGGCTGGACCGGCTATACCTGGAACAAGGAGCTTTTTCCCGACCCGCGGGGATTCTTCGCCTTTCTTCACAAAAGGGGCATCAGGAGCAGTCTCAATCTGCACCCCAGGGACGGAGTACATCCTCACGAGGAAGCGTATGAGAAAATAGCCCGGCACATGGGGATAGATCCTGAAAGCAGAAAACCTGTGGAGTTCGATATTGCCGATCCCGGATTCATGGACGGCTATTTCAGGTTTCTTCATCACCCTCTGGAAGAGTGCGGTGTTGACTTCTGGTGGATAGACTGGCAGCAGGGAACCCGAAGTGCTCTTCAGGGGCTGGACCCGCTTTTCGGGCTCAATCATCTGCACTTTCTCGATTCGGCCCGTGATGGAAAGAGGCCTTTTGTGTTTTCCCGCTACTGCGGACCGGGCGGTCATCGATACCCCATAGGTTTTTCCGGAGATACCCATGTAACGTGGCAGTCGCTTGCCTTTCAGCCGTACTTCACCTCTACAGCGGCGAATGTGGGTTTCTGCTACTGGAGTCACGACATCGGGGGGCATTATCACGGCACGGAAGACCCGGAGCTTTACATCAGGTGGGTGCAGTTCGGGGTGTTCAGTCCTGTGCTCCGCATTCATTCCGCAAACAGCGCGTTTCAGGACAGAAGACCATTTGCTCAGGACCCTGCGACATCTGAAATTCTGCGCAGCTCGCTGAGGCTCCGCCATGCTCTTATCCCCTATATCTACTCCTGCTGCCGTCAGACCGAAAAAGAGTCTATTCCACTTGTGAGACCGATGTATATGGAGCATCCCGAAGATGAGGAAGCATACATCTGCGGGGGGCAGTACTACTTCGGTTCCTCTCTGATAGCCGCACCATTCACAAGTCAGGTAGATCCGCATACCGCTCTTTCCTCCCGGTTTGTGTGGCTCCCGCTTGGTCACTGGTACGATTTCTTCACAGGTGAATATATGGGAGGAGACCGTTTCTTTCATGCTTTCGGCGACCTGAAGAGTACTCCGGTTTACGCTCGCGCGGGAGCCATCGTCCCCTGTGCGGCGGATGACTGTTTGGAGGCGGATAAGAACCCCCGTTCTCTTGTGGTGAAGCTGTTTGCCGGAGCAGACGGGGAGTTCACCCTTTACGAAGATGATGGAATATCTTCGGAGTACAAAAGCGGAAAACACTGCGAAACCTTATTTGCGCAGAAGTGGAAAACCAACCGGCTGGAGTTCAGTATCGGACCCGCACAAGGAGACATTTCCCTGATTTCCTCCAGTCGCAACTGGACAGTTGAAATATTCGGTGTTGGGGAAAGGTGCAGTGTTTCGGGCAGTATCGGAGGAGTGTCGAAAAAAATAGAGAGCAGATATGATATGATTAGGGAATGTATGACCGTTGTCATGGAGAATGTTCCGGTGGAACGGAAAGTGTCTCTGGTAATCCGGACAAATGACCTGACACTTCTTTCCAGAAGGGACCGCACAGCCGGGAAGTTGAGAAACTGGCTTTTCAATTTCAGAGCGCCGACAGACAATAAGAACAAGCTGGATACAATGATAGATTCTCTTCGGAACGATCCTGATCTGCTCAGGGAAGCCGCCTTTTACCTCTCCCGTTCTCAGGGGCAGGTTTTTTACGAAACTGTACTCAGGGCCGGTTTCGAACAGGTGGACCGCCGAAATGAGAAATCGTTTCTCTTCTGGAACGAGAGCGGGTCCTCTCTGGCCAGGTATTCTTTTGTGAGCGGTAAAAAGAGTGTTGATGAAAAGGGTGTTGTTCCCAGGCGCAGAATGGTTTTCTTAGACAAAGAGGAAAACAATCACCTCAGGCCCAAAGAGTCCTGGGTGGCAGGATTCACCTTCGAGGGACTTTTCAGGAAAACGTTCCGGAGCGAAAAGGTTCAGTTCTGATGACGTGAAGGGCAGGCAAAACCGGACCTGCCCCGGTTCGCCTTCTTCAGCTGATGTTTATGGCATTCACCGGGCAGCTCTCCGCTGCCTCCTGAGCTGCCGCCTCCGCATCGGAGGGGACATCCTCAGTAATGGTATGAGCCAAACCGTCATCACCCATTTTGAAAACATCGGGACAGACGCTGGGACACAGTTCGCAGCCGATACAGGCCTCCAGATCAACACTAGCCTTCATAGGTCATCTCCTTCTGGAAAAGGGTTGTTCGTTCTGATGGAAAGTAGCAATCAGCGTACCATCCATGGCTCTATATTCAGCGGAAATGTATCTCGGTGTAACCCCGGTCTATCCAGTCACTGAACTTTTTTTTAAGAAGTTTTTTGAAGAATTTTCTTGTCGGCCTGATCAGGAGCAGAAAGCCGCAAGTATCGGTTATCAGGCCTGGTGTAATGAGTACCATGCCGGCTATCAAAATGAGCAGCCCGTCGAAAAGCTCCTCGGTAGGCATGATTCCCCGTGAAAGATTCATTCTGATTCTGGACAGAGTGACCAGTCCCTCGCGCTTGGCCAGCGCAGCTCCCAGAATCGCCGTGGCAACTACAATCAGAACCGTATTTAACGCCCCGATGAGTCTTCCGATTTCGATAAGCAGGAAGAGTTCGATGAGGGGAAATACGGTGAAAAGGACAATAAGACGAAGAAGCATGTTTTCTAATCCTTTGCTCGTTTTTTGTTGCACCATTTTTGCACTGATACTCTATAGCGGTGTTTCGCTTCACCCAACATAGCGCTTCTGTTTCAATATATAACCGGCAACTCGGCAGTGACAGGGGTTGATGTGCTCAAAAAGGAGAACCTTTCTCTTGCTGGTGAATTTCTGAACTGTCCGACGGCTCCTTTGGGGGAGGAAAGGGTCAGGCAGTTCATAATCAAGTTCTGTTTCGCAAATAGTCTGCCGTATACTGTGGATCGTATGAGCAATGTGGTGGTGCAGGTCGGATCAGTATTGATGGAACCGATCCTGAGAATCAGCACCAGGGCAGGTATTGGGGGAATGAAAAAAACAGGGTTAAGTGTTAGGGCTATAAGGAAAATCGTCTGCTGTGGTTTATTTGTCCTGTCCTTGCCGGCAATACTACTCGCGTCTGATCCCGATTATGATTCCTACAGAATAGTCCTGAACTCTTATGTCAATTCCAGGGGGCTTGTGGACTACTATATGCTTCACCTTGACAGAGGTCCTCTCGACAGGTTTGTTCATTCCCTGGAAGATGTGAAGAAAACAGATTATGAGAGGTGGGATAAACGGAAAAGAGTGGCGTTTCTGATCAATGCCTACAATGCCTGCGTGCTTCAGGTCATCACTGATAATTATCCGGTTCGGCCCGGTGTGTTGTTTTCTTTTCTCTATCCGGTGAACAGTATAAAGCAGATTCCGGACGTGTTCGGGAGAAAACAATTCTTGGTGATGGGTGAGAAGAGATCGCTCGATCAGATTGAAAGGATGCTGGAAATGGAATCCGGGGAGCCTAGAATCTATTTCGCTCTGGTGAAAGCAAGCCTGGGATCTCCCCCGCTTCGGCAGGAGATCTATTCGGAAATGAGGCTTGAGTATCAGCTTGAAGATCAGATTAGAAATTTCACCTACAGCCATTCACACTACAGAATGGACCCCGCGGACAAGATCGTGTATGTGTCCGCGATTCTGGATAAAGTTTCATCGAAGTTGAAAGCCTATGGTGGGAGCAGAGAGCAAAGAGTGCTGCTGTTTCTGTCGCCCTATCTTTCAGACTTCGATCGTGATCTGTTTCTCAATGAGGGGTACCGGATACGCTTTTTCAGGCATGACTGGAGACTGAACTGCTGGAGTTGAAATATTAATGCAGGATCTTGAGACCAGGCTAAGATCCTGTCAAATCAGGGCAGTGTACTCAAAATTCAGGCTTACAAACCGATTATGGTTGCTAAGGTTGGTGTTAAAGTATGAAAACCCGCCAAAACTATTCGTTAGGACGAAATGGTCCGGGTGTTAACCCCACTACGATACTTGTGAAGTGTACCTTGTAACTTGCAAACCCTCTTTGATTACATTGCAAAGTACATATGATTTTCGTTAAACAGGTGGACTTTGCAACTGAACTAGTATGGGTTTACAGCAAAATATATGCAGGTTCACCACATCTGGACTGGAATTAACATCGTGTGCACAGTATCTTCGCACATGAAATCATGAAATTGTCACATGATCCGGCCCGGTTTTCCTGGTGATCAGCCCCGTAAGGAACTTGCCTCATCCATCAACTAAGCCCTCCCGCTTCCGCTCACCCTGAGCGTAGTCCTCGTAGTCGAAGGGTAACCCT
>JBKHHW010000175.1:0-6580 GCA_046538945.1 Chitinispirillaceae bacterium
TGAACGCTGCAATTTAAAACCACCCCAACCGCAGATTCAAAAATACCACTAACGCCACCACCGCCACCGACGGAAGCAGGTTCACCACGTTTATCTTCCTGATCTCCAGGATGTTGATCCCTATCCCCGCGATGAGCACTCCGCCCACGGCGGTAACTTCCGCAATGATCGCGTTGAGGTCGGGGGAGCTCAGAAACGATGTCAGCAGTGTTGCGCTCAGGGCTATGGCGCCCTGGTAGAGAAGCACCGAAACAGCCGAAAAGATCACTCCTATGCCCAGTGTTGATGTAAAAAGGATGGCCGACACCCCATCCAGAAGAGATTTGGTGTAAAGGATAGTGTGATCCTGGCGCAGACCGCTGTCGATAGCTCCCAGAATGGCCATGGCACCGATACAGTAGACCAGGGTGGCGGTGATGAATCCCTCGGCGATGCTCGCCTTTTCGTCTTGTGTGCCGTTGCCCTTTCTGACAGCTTTTTCAAGACACTGGCCCAGACGTTTCAGTTTCAGGTCCAGCTTGAGTAGCTCTCCTGTAACTCCGCCCGCCACCAGGCTTATAATCACGAAAAGGAAGTTCTCGCCCCTGAGTCCCATGGAGATTCCCAGGATCACTATCCCCAGCCCCAGACCCTGCATCACCACATTGCGGATACCTTCGGACATTCGGGGCAGCACCACTCCGGAAATGCTTCCTATAATAATGGCGATCACATTCACTATCGTTCCCCACAAAACCATGTGTTATTTATCCTTTCAAGCTGAAGAGAGCTTTTTTTAGTCCTGTTATGAAAATTTCAGAATGAGAAAAATACATCCGCAGATCCGTATTTTCAAAAGAGCACCTCTGCTTATTATAGAAAAAATGGTTCATCAGGAAAAAAAAGCGGGTTTTATGAGTGGAACGGAGAAACAATCTGTAAAGTAATACCGCGGTTTGTGACTTCCCCTTTATCTGTTATTACTGAGTAAGAGAGGGTAGTTAAAAAACAATGAATATCTTTTTCTTTGCGTATACACTAGGTGGTGGTGTTGTATGGATTAACGGGTACAGTCCAGCTTATTCTTATGAAAAGGGTATCATAGATATTGATTAAGGTCTGCATTTTCTTCAAACTTCACCCAGTGTGAAATAAAACACCGCCCCTTTTCCGGGGCGGCTCTGTGCCCAGATTCTCCCTCCGTGCCTTCTAATGACCCGCTGCACTATGGCCAGCCCTATTCCGGTGCCTGAAACTTCCCTTGAGTGCAGCCTCCGGAACGGTTCGAATAACTGGTCCGCCTTTCCCATGTCAAAACCCATGCCGTTGTCCTTCACAAAATATACAGAACCCTCCCGGTTTTCCCGTGCGCCGAATTCTATACGCGCCTCGGGCTTGAGAGAGGCGTATTTCCAGGCGTTTTCAAGCAGATTGGTCATGGCTATTCTCATCAGATGGGCATCCGCTCTCACAATCACCCCCTTCTGCACGATGAATTCACCCTTGCGCCCGGGGTCAAGTGCCTGAAGATCATGCATGATGGAGAAAACCAGTTTGCTCAGATCCACCTCTTCAATTTGCAGTTCCCTGCGGGAGATTCCGAACAGAGCGAGCATATCCTGGATCAGGGTGGTCATGTTTCGGGAACTGTTGAGAATCTCTTCGGTATGGAGTTGTTGGTCCTCCTCGGAGAGTTTCTCGCGGTTTTCGATCAGAAGGCAGCTTGACATGGTTATGATGCTCAGGGGGTTTCGCAGGTCGTGGGTTAGAGAATAGGAAAACGCCTCCAGATCCTGGTTTGCCGCTGAAAGTTTCTGTGAATAAGTCCTGAGGTTCTTGCGGGAAATTATCAGTCTGTTTATGATTATGGTGAACACCGTGAAGGTTATGAAACCCAGAACCCTGTTAAGAATGGAAATGGAGATCAAATCTATCTGCTCCTGCGAAATGGCCATCCCCAGGGCAAGCAGAGTGCCTATGGAGATAAGCAGTGTGTAGGTGATGCGGATGTCTTCCGATCTGTAGGAAAGAAGCAGCGGGATTATATACAGAATCCAGATCCGGAATCCCAGTGGTGTCATGATGTCCAGAAAGAAAATCAGGACACAGAGAATCAGAGGTATAAAAAGCCTGGACCACATCGAGCCGAATTCTCCCTGCATAGAGCATATGCTTAGATGAAACGGATGACCCCGTGAACAGGACCATCGGACCGGGTGAGATGAATAATCAGAAAAGCAAAAAAAGGACCGGGGGAAGGTGGTTTGGGTTTGTGTAGCCGGAATTTGTTTGTGGGTAATGAGGTGTATGGTTTTGTTCGCCGATTTGCAGGCCTTGTGCAGGAATCTTGTGTAGTCGAAAAATCACTTTTTTTAGTGCGTATGGCTGAATCCTTTATTAAATTGTAGAATGAACAGTCTGTATAGGTACAAAATGAAGATAAATATGAACGGGAGGGTCGGTTGTGAGAAAAAAGCTTGTCCTGAAATTGTGTCTGGCATCGCTGTGCCTTTTTTCTATTCGTGTAAGCGGTCAGGAAAACGGCTACAGATGGAGCACGGTGGCTATTGGCGGGGGAGGGTTCGTCTCTTCCATTATCGCCGCTCCCAATGACCCCGGCGTCTTCTATGCCCGCACGGACGTGGGCGGGGCTTACCGCTGGGATGAATCCGCCAGGAAATGGATCTCACTCATGGACTGGGTGGATGCGACCGAGCGGGGGCTGCTCGGGGTTGAGGCGATGGCGGTTGATCCCCAAACTCCCCAAAAGGTGTATATGGTATGCGGGACCTCCTACTGGAACAACGGACGTTCCGCCTTTCTGCGCTCTTCGGACAGAGGCGATTCCTGGGAAGTCATCTACACCTGGGATGAAGAGGGGGAGAAGGGAAGCCCGGTCACCAGTTTCAATGTTCACGGAAACGGAATGGGACGGGGAAACGGCGAGGCTCTGGCAATCGATCCCAATAATTCAGATATCATGTTCTACGGATCCAGAAACAAGGGACTCTTCAAATCTGCCGACAACGGCACCACCTGGTCCCACGTTGACGGCTTCACCTCCGCCGCGGGTTCTGACACTACATGGAACGGTTCAGGTTTTTCCTTCGTCACCTTTTCTCCGGGAAGCTCCGATACTCTCTACGCCGGTTTTCTGAGGGCTGAGGACAACGTGTTCATGTCAACCGACGGCGGTGAAACCTGGTCACTGGTTCCCGATCGTCCCAGGCCGGCTACAACCGGCGGCTATGAACCTCCTCTCATGCCTCAGCGCATCGCAATCACTCCGGACGGCAGCAGCTTTTACATAACATTCGGAGACGGAGCCGGTCCTCATACCATGCAGTGGGATGAGGGTTGGGGGCCTATAAACGACTGGTTCAACCGGGGGGCCGTTCTCAAGTATGATGTTGCCACCCAGACCTGGACCGATGTGTCTCCCGAGAATTTCATCGACCCGCAGGATGATGCTGATAATCCAGAAAAATACGATGACGATTCCGTTTACGTGGCCTGTTACAGCGGTGTAACTATAAATCCCCAAAACCCTTTGGAAATGGTGGTGACCTCTGTAGGATACCGGGGTTCCCAGTTCTGGAAGCTCCCTTCGGGGGATTGGATGGATCAGTGGGGGACCAATATTTACTACTCCAGCGACGGTGGTGAGACATGGATCCCCTCTTTTCAGTATTACTGGCTTGAGGGAGGGGTTAGTCCCACAATCGAGCAGATGGATGAAAACGGCATCGGCTGGATGTTCAACAGCTCCATTCACTGGTCCGGAAGTGTTGTCATGGATCCCAATGATCCAAAGCGTGTCTGGGTGACTTCCGGGAACGGCGTTTTCATGACAGAGGATATCACCGATTTTACCTTCACTCCCGCGGACTGTGACTGGTGCTCAGACGAACTGGAGCAGCGTCAGGTGTGGAAGGTGATGTCTCATGGGATAGAGGAAGTGGTGCCCGAGGAGGTGGTGAGTATTCCGGGCGGACCGCTTGTTTCCATAATCGCTGATTACGACGGATTCCGCCATGATGATATCCTGGAACATCCTTCTAACCGTCATAGGACAGATGTGAGCGGGAGTATGGTGAGTCTGGGGTCTACCCGCGCTCTTGCCTATGCACCCAAAGCCGGTAAACTGGTTAAAGTGTCTGATACCCGCAGTGCTGAAGTGTCCGAGTACCAGGAGGTACCCATAGCTCCCCTTCAGTTTTCATCCGATTCTGGCCGTACCTGGAGTGTGGAAAGCTATCCCAGTCTCACCGAAAAATACAAGGGCGGTGCCTGTGTGGCCATTTCCACTGACGGTGAAGTCACTCTCTGGACTCCCAGGGTAAGGGCGGTAAACGGAAACGAGGAGTATGGTGATTTCCCCGTGTATCGCTACAGCAACAGCGACTGGACGGAGGTGAGCGGTATCGATGGAGCCTATGTGGTGGGAGATCCTGAAGACGCGGATCTGTTCTATGCCTATGTCAGAAGCGAAGGCATCATGTACAAAAGTACCGACAAGGGAGAGACTTTCACTCAGGTCGGAACTCCCGGAACCAGCTCTTTCCGCAAGTTCAGGCTTGCTCCCGGGCGTACCGGCGATATCTGGGTTCCGCTCACCGAGGGCGGGCTCGCCCGTTCCCTTGACGGCGGTGAAAGCTACACCGGTATCGAAGCTGTATCCTATTGTGAAGCGGTCGGGTTCGGTAAAGCTGCTCCGGGCGAGGAGTATCCGGCAGTGTACATTTTCGGTACCGTGGACGGTGTGACGGGAGTGTTCCAGTCCGTTGACGAGGGAGCTTCCTGGGTGCGGATCAACGATGATGAGCACGAATACGGTGGTCTGGCCAATGGTGAATTCGTGATGGGCGACATGAATACCTTCGGGGTGGTGTACATGAGCACGGCCGGTCGGGGTATTGCCTGCAGGGTTCCCGGTGAAGTGAGTCCGGTGAAACCTTCGGTTGCATCCGGCAGGAGGAGAGACAGATCTCGCGTCCGTTTGAATGCTGGTCGGATCGGTTTGTCCTCTGCAAACGGAGAGAAACTGAGGGTGCAGATGTATGATCTCAGGGGCAGGCTGGTTTACAGCGAGATCTTCACCGGATCGGCTACACTGAAAGTGAAGTCGATGGCAAGAATTCAGGGAACATATCTGCTCAAGGTTCGTGACAGCAGGGGAGTGCTTCTGAGTGAGAAGGTCAGGATAATCAGGTAATCTGCGGAAATTAGGGTATTAAAACAGAAAAGCCCCGTCAAGGGGCTTTTCCGTTGTTGCTTTGCACACCTCTTCAACAGCCTCTTTGCAATCGTTTAGAATTCCAAGCTATACAGAGTGGGTAAGAACAGTTCGTACAGTTCACCATTGTATTCTGAATCAATCCGATCCTCCGACATCTCAGTGGAACTTGTAAGTGGAATTCTGATCCACACGTCTCACTTCACTTCTCCTCTACGGGGTTGATATCCGTACAGATATTCAAACTTACTGGCTTCAGAGGGGCCGTAATTTCTCCCAGGGATATTCATGAATTCAGTATGAAGCGTAAGATTCGCTTTTTTGAAGTTGGTTAAGGAGAGATCGCGGAAGATACGGTAAGCTGGTTTGTCAATCCAAATGTACTCTTTTGAGCATGGAATCGCCTTCCAATGTGATTATTTGTGAAGTATTCAGGGAGACAATACAGATGATTTGCACTTCGGGGGGAAAAAGAAATTTCGGTATTTCTGGCCCGATCATTGCTTCACCTGATCCGGATCGGGTATCTGTTCCAAGCCGGACCGGAAAAGGGGTGTGAATGATTTGCAGGCTCGACTGCTTAGGGTACTTTTTTTGCTTCACTGCATTTTAGAATCGAGTTTTTCCCGAGTATACAATCTGAAAGGAAACTGAAAGTGGCAGAAAACCGAATTCAGCAGCTTTCCACAGCCCGGGTATACAAACTGCTCAGAAAATCCTCCCTGAAGATTGTGGATCTGCGGCCGGTGGAAGCATTCAACGGCTGGTGCACACGGGGGGAGACGCGGGGGGGGCACATTCTGGGCGCGAAGAGCCTGCCTGCAAAGTGGACCCGTTATATCGACTGGCCGGATATCCTGAAAGCCAAGAAGCTTCACCCGGCCCAAACCGTTGTGCTCTACGGGTATGACCGTGAGGAAACGGAAAATATAGCCCTGCGTTTTCTTCGGGCGGGCTTTTCCGATGTGGGTGTATACCATGAGTTTGTTTCCGAATGGAGTTCGCGCCCCGAGCTTCCCATGTCCAAACTGGCCCGGTACAGGAACCTGGTTTCCGCCAGATGGCTTCAATCGCTTCTGGTAAACGGGAATGCACCCGAATACGATAACGGTAAATTCATTGTCTGTCATGCTCACTACAGAAACAGAAACGCTTACGACCAGGGGCACATTCCCGGGGCCGTTGAGCTTGACACCAACAGCCTCGAATCTCCGGAAACCTGGAATCGCCGTTCCCCGGGTGAAATCCGCAAAGCTCTGGAAGAAACCGGTATCACAAGCGACACCACGGTGATTCTTTACGGCAGGTATTCATCCCCTGACAACAGCGATCCCTTTCCCGGTAGCAGCGCGGGGCATATCGGTG
>JBKHHW010000176.1:0-6501 GCA_046538945.1 Chitinispirillaceae bacterium
AATTTACCAGATACGTGTATGAAGCGTTATCGACGTCGATGGAGAAGGTAGAAAGGGGGTAGTCGCTCGTATTTCGGAAAGTGTTTTCATCGGGTCTTTTTTGTTTTTGTTGTTGATAACTGCCAGGAGTATATCTCCTCGATTGCCTTTTTTTCTGATTTTTAAATCCTGCAAAACCGCTGGATATACCCGATCCGTATCCGATTCCCGATATTCCTTTGTGGGCCGCCATGGTTTTTTCCGTTTCCAGACCACCACTACCCGCTAAAACGGCATCAATGTCAGTTGAGATCCCGCCTTTGCCTAAAATTTCCGCGGGAGCTACACTTTTTCCCTTAATCTCACCGTCTACTATGCCGAGAACTCCCTTTTTGGTAATTTTTGACCTGGGGTCGCCTCCACCGCTGTATAGTGTCTGATCCGCTCCTTTTTTTATCATTTCAACATTTTGTGATTCATTCGAAACCATCTTGCCGACTCTCTCTTTTGGTGTCGCTTCAAAAAAGTCAGTCGCAACGGTCACCAGATCTCTACTTTTAATGAAGATTCCTGTAATAAGGGCAAGGGTTAAGAAAAAAAGAAGAATGAAAGGCAGGGGTTCTCTGGACTTCGCAAGAAGACACGCGATATCAATCGGGTCATTTTTTCTTTTATAAGTCACGAACTTTTTCTTTTTTTGTCTTTTCATAATGAGTCTAAGAAGGTAAATGTCTAAATCGCCTCTGAAAGTTAAACGTCGGAATTTTATGATTCGTAACAGTTATAATGAAAATATATATTTAGCTTTGGTTAACCTTATCTCGAAATGATAGTGAATCTGTTTTGGAGAAGATGCAGAAATGGAATTGGTTGTAACAAATTCATACACTTGCAGCGTCAGTAGTATGTGAGCCGACCATTTTTTTTGGAGAATGCTTTTATGAGAAGAGCTGTGTTTACATTGATTTGTATTCTGACAATTTTTCAGAATTCCTATGGTCAGTCGAAGGCAACTCCGGATTTGAACAGTTCCAAAGTGGAAATTCCCTGGAGTGAGCTGAGCAAATTGCTGGAGAAAATTCAGAAACCCGTAATCAAACCGGTTTCAGATACACTCAACCCGGCGGTCGATTATCTTCTGTCCTCCGCGGTCATTTCAGGAACAGTGATTGAAAGGAAAGTCGCCAGATTTTCATTTGAAGCCTCTGTTCGGGTTCTGCCTTCGGGGAATCTCAGGAAAAACGGATGGGTTGCCGTTCCTCTTGGCAGTACAGGTTCCGACAACAGCAGGAAAGCCGTTCTGGAGAAAGCCCAATTGAATGGAAAAGATATACCTATACGCAATGAAAACGGAAAACTTGAGATTTTCATCTCCAGGCAGGGTCTTCATAAGCTCAGACTCGAATACTATTGTCAGATACATAATGAAGAGGGCAATTGGAAACTTTCACTTGATCTTCCCCGTGTGGCTGCCGCACAGCTTACATTCATTATTCCTGAGATGAAGGCACAGGTCTGGATCAACGGCCTGGAAAGAGATGTAAGAAGGGAAAACAATACTACCAGATTCGAATCAGTCGTATCGCTCGAAGAAGAACTCATTATCCGGTACAGCCAGACAGGGGATGAGCTGATCTATGATGTGAGGGACGGTAAGACCGCTCCCAAGATGTTCGCGTCAACAGGTCTGGTAATGAGAATAAAAGAAAACAGAATAGATTATCAGTACAGAGTTGATTACCAGATATGGCATCAGAAGCGCAGGAGTTTTTCTATAGTCATACCCGAATCTCTTTCGGTTGAAAATGTTCAGGGGTCTGGTATTTCTGAGTGGAAAGAGGAGAAAAGGAGGAGCGGCTCGGTTATAACGGTATGGACTTCGTTTGCCCCCGATAGAAGCTATACCCTTCAGCTGGAACTGAGCAAACAGTTGGAGACGACCGTTTCCAGAGTTTCACTTCCGTCACTTGAAGTTCTGGATGTGAATAGAGAAAACGGCGTCGTAGCGATAAGCGCATCGAAATCGACGGAGGTATTTGCGGAGGATTCCATGGTGAACCTTACTGTCGCGGATCAGAGTGAACTGCCGGATTGGCTCAGGTCGACTCCCGATGTGCTCATGTGTTTCAAATACAGCAAAACTCCTTACCTTATGAATCTCTCAGTCCAGCGTCATAAGGATATGGCTGTGCTGGTTGCAATCGCCGATGAAGGGTCTTTCACCGGAATCATGACAAAAGAGGGGTATTCCCTTGTGCGGTATCGCTATTTTGTCCGGAACAACCATAAGCAGTTTCTACGGGTGCAGATGCCTTCGGAGTGGAAATTGTGGAGCGCTCTTATTGACGGTGAGGCGGTAATGCCTGCTTCCGAAGGTGAGCAGGTTTTGATTCCACTGAAAAAGCTTTCCAGAACCGATGACGGGGCCGGATTCGTACTGGAACTGGTATACTGGAATCAGGGTGAGGAATTCAAGGGCCGGGGACAACTGCAGTTCAGCACGCCTGTTATGGATATCAATTGTCAGAAGCTAAATGGGGTTTTGTTCTTGCCGGACAAGTACAATTACACCGGGTTTGAAGGCTCTCTGCACAAGGTGGACAGATACCAGAGCAGCTATCTGGACAACACCGATTATTCTTCGTCTTCAAGTGTGCGGAGAAGAAAAATGAATCAGACCATGATGAACAGAATGTCCATTCAAAGAAAAGGGAAGGTGGCGATGTCACTTCCGGTGGCGGTTGAAATTCCCCGATACGGGAAATCAAATCACCTATCCAAGAATCTGACTACCGCGGGAGAAACAGGGCATTTTAGTTGCCGTTATTCAAAAGAAAGCGGATTCCGGGGCTATATCGGATCGATACTAGTGCTCGCACTTCCGTTTTTCGGAGGGCTTTTGATTTCCATGCTTTCGCTTGGGAGAAGAAGCTTGCGGTCGAAAATTACAGGAGCGATTTCATTTACACTATCTGTATGTTTGTTCTATCTGGTTTTCAGCTTTTTCTCAGTGAATACTGCCGGAGTATTCGGTGCTGCTTTCCTCGGTGGAGCAACAGCGCTGCTTGGGTATCTGGGAAACAGGAACAGAGGAGAAAAGACAGTATGAATAGGATTCTGACACGGTTTTTAAAACTGAATACGTTCCTGGTTGCGGCAGGTATCAGTCTGTTCTCAATGAATGTGCTGGCACAGGGTTATGATGGAAATTCCGTTTCAAAAGTACTGATGCCCTACAGTGATTTTAAGCAGATAATTAACAGCCTCAAACCGGATTCTACCGTTGCAAAACCTTTACCTCAATTACCAGCGCAGTTTGTGGTATCGGAAGTGCAGTTATGGGGAGAGGTGAAAAGTGAGAGAGAGTGTCAATTTACAGCTCAGGTCACTGCAAATGTGTTGGATGATAAGGCCTGGTTGGAAATTCCACTCGGCAGGGGCATGTGGATATATCCCGATATCACAATAAATAACAGCCCTGGTCAGGCGGGAATGAAGGATGATGGTACAGTTTTCTTTCTTATGAACGGAAAAGGCAAAAAGGTCATCCGGTACCGTTTTTCGGTACCCCTTACCCGTTCATCGGGACAGACATCGTTGGCCATTTCCCTTCCTGGTCAGGCAGCATCAAAGATAGATCTCAATCTTGACGGACCGGGCTACAAGGTGGTGGCCAACGGAAGACCGCTCTTGTTTGGAGGAAAACGGGGGAGCGGTTTTGTATACGAAGGCGGGTTGGGAAGTGGAACGAGTGCCACTGTTACCTGGGAGCAGATGGCGGCCAACAGCGGCAGCAGTGAACCTCTCATCACTGCAAATGTGAATTCAATGTACACGGTGGGAATGGATTTTCTGCATGTCAGGTCCCAACTGAATCTTAATGTGATCCACAATGATATTAACAGAATTTCGTTTACCGTGCCGAAAAGATTGGACGTTGTTGATCTTACGGGGCGCTCAGTAGCCAGCTGGGAAAGTAAGGACACCGCGGGTTCACGACTGATCATCGCATATCTTAAATACGATGTGAGAGACAATGTGTCTTTTAATTTGGATGCAGAAATGGGATTTTCTGATTCGCTTTCACAACTGCAGCTTCCCACTGTCACCGTGAATGGAGTGATAAGGCAGGAGGGGACAATCGGTGTAGGGGTCATGAGCAGTGTTGAGCTTAAGACTCTCCACGTATCAAATAACGTTCTTCGCAGGGATAAAAGGGAGCTGCCAAGGTGGTTCAGCGATCAGAGTGAAGTGATTCATGTGTACCAATATCTGTCTGACAAGTACCGCATACAAATGCAGCTTACACATCATGATCATCTTCCTGTTCTTGATGCCCTTATAACTAACGCCAGCTACAAGTCGATGATCAGGAATGATGGTAAAATGATCACTCTGGCTATTCTGAATGTAAGAAACAGAGGAGAGCAGTTTCTGAGGCTCGGGTGGAAAGAGGAGTTTCAGCTGTGGAGCGTATACTGCAACAATGAACCGGGACGCCCCTCTCTTGACACCTCAAGCGGGGAGCTGCTCATCCCATTGAAAAGATCTCAGGAAGAAGCCGCGGAAACATCCGTACGCATCGTTTACCTTTCCGAAAGGAGTGCTTTCGGGCTGCTTGGAAAACAGAAAGTCGATTATCCCAAGGTCAATATGCCGGTACAGAATTTCAATGGAACGGTTTTCATACCGGAAAATATCAGGCCATTCAGGGTTGGGGGCAGCCTTTATCAGAAGGGGCATCAGTCAGGACCTGGATGGTTTAGATCCGTATTCCTGGGACTGAATGACAGAAAACCTGAAGTCTACCGGTACAGGGGAGAAACGGGTATAACCACCCCGTCTGAATCGGGTTCACAGGTAAGGTCGGCTAAAATGGAAGTCAAACAATCGGGAAAATCGGGTGAGAACTGGAATCTGAGTCAGATTCAGAATTCGAACTTTGAAGCGGGAATATTGTCCATTCCGGTCAAACTTAATTTCGAGGGGAAAGCTATCCCGCTTTCCTCTCCTATGCTCAGAAAAGCAGATAATCTCTCCTTTTCCTTCTGGTTTCACACTCTTCCGGACAAAAACATCTGGGTTTTCCAAATGATTACGCTGTTTTTCCTGATTACAGCTGGTGTGGTTTTGACGAAGTGTGTAGTTGGTGGTACTACCAGAAAACTTGTTATATACGGTATGATTCTCCCGTTGTCGATTTCCCTATGCCTTCAGAGGTTCATCGGGAAACCGTTAAATCTGGATATAATGTTAATGGTACCTCTGGGCTATCTGGTTTTCTGTATAGTAAAACGTGTTTCAGGACATCTCAAGAAAGATAAAAGCGAAGAGAAAACGGAAGATCAGAATGAGATCCAGGATAAAACGGAAATTGAAAGTACTGCCGAGGCAACCACGGGTAGCTTAAGTCATGAATAACTGCTGCGGAGCACCAAATATGCTTTTTCTGATCTGTCTGCTTATGATTCCGTTCGGGGCTGAAGGTCAGAACAGTGATGAATTATTGCTTCCTGAAACAGAAATCGTAATGCCGTGGGAAACCTATATGGATCTTTCCGCAAGAAAGAGCGATACCGTTTACGTTGAGAAAAGTCAATCTGCACTTCCTATTGTTTTCGAGAATGCCCGTTTCAGTTTCGTCCTTTCCGATTCTGCAGTGGATTGTAATCTGAACCTGGACTATTATGTGCTTGATACGTCATTGTGGTCAAGCGCAATAATTTTCAGTCCGGAAAAGGAAACCAGGTTTTCTCATATCAGATGTAGATCCGGCGATTATGTAAACAGTACCGATTCGGGATATGTGCTTCTTGCCAGAAATGGAAAGCAGAAAAGGCGTGTATCCTTCAAATGGCAGTGTGCTGCCGCTACAGTTAACGGCACCATGTCCGTCTCTTTCCCGGTTCCCTCAGTGTCACAGGGAGAAGTTGTCGTGAGATCGCCGGCTGGATTCTCCGAAATCACAGTGAATAATTCCAGTCCGGTAAAACTTTCCAAAAGCGGTTCCGGGCATCTTGCCACTTTTTCTCTTCCCGATTCAAAGAGAGGTCTGCTGAAGTTCATACCGCCACTGAAAGACAAAGAAAGTGACGAGTCATACTCTGATACAGCTGAAACAGCCGGGAACCCCCCAAAAATGTTCTCTGATCAGCAGACGGTTGTCCTATTCAGAGACGGAACGGTTCTCAGTTTCACAAGTCTTACTCTTGATGTGGTCAATACTGCTGAGTCGCACTTTTCTGTACGGATCCCTGAATCCTATTCTCTTTTGAGCCTGAACGGAAACGGTATAAAGAAGTGGGGTCACAAGGAAGGGAATCAGATCAGTATCGATCTGAATTTCGCACTGGAGGGGAAATACAGTGTTGTTTTCGTAATGGAAACAGAAGCGGACAGTGTGGAGAGGGTACCATGGGTCTACCTGGATTCTGCGTCAAGAAGAACCGGGAGCTTTGCGGTAGCTCTGGCAGATAACGGAGAGCCGTATTTCGGGAAGATGAATAAGTGTGAAGCAATGCC
>JBKHHW010000177.1:0-6498 GCA_046538945.1 Chitinispirillaceae bacterium
TATACTTGCTGTAAAAAGACTTGAATTCCTCTGTTGAGAGGAAATTTATCATGGTGCCGGTTGCAAGTACGAGAGCATCGATGTTTTCATTTGTGGGCAGTTCGTAAATCGCATTGTACTGGTATTGGTAATCATAAGGGGCTTTGGGAGATTTGCCGGGGAAAATCATCACATTTACATCGGCGGAAACTGCGGAGTCGGTTATGCCTTTGCACAATGTCTGGGTATATGAATTTTCCAGCTCAGAAATAAAGAAACCAATGGTCGGTCTCCTTTTTTTTCCACACCATTTCTTCATGATTGTTCCCCGTGAAAAGATCCTTGATGATCTATCCCGAATAATTCTGTTTTAGATCGGTCACACTATATAATAAAGAAATTAAACCTTGGCAACACCTACAAGGTACCAATATAACAATTTTTTTTGACAAAATATGGTATTCAGTCAGAATTCTTTAGCTGTATCACTGCCGTTTTTATTCAGAATATCCCCTATCAGGTCACCACAGTTACTATTTTATGGCTCTTTTCGACTCAGGAAGTCGTCACTATCTAAACTTTCAGCTACGTTCAGAGGACATCGATATGGCAGTATCCCAAGGACCAAAAGGCACCCGAGATCTGTATCCGGAAGAGATGGCATTTCAGCAGTTTATGTTCGATTCGTGGCACAGGACGTGTCGCAGGTACGGTTTTGAGCAGTATGAAGGTCCGATGTTCGAACATCTGGAACTCTACACCCAGAAGTCTGGTGATGAGATTGAAAAACAGCTATACGCTTTTGAGGACAAAGGGGGAAGGATGATCGCCCTCCGTCCGGAACTGACCCCTACGCTCGCACGGATGGTTGCGGCAAAGGGAACCAATCTTAAACGCCCGGTGCGCTGGTATTCGATTCCGCGGCTTTTCCGTTACGAGAGGATGCAGAAAGGTCGCCTGCGGGAATTCATTCAGCTCAATATGGATATTCTGGGAGTGGAGGATGTGATTGCGGATGCGGAGCTCATTGCCGCATCGGTGGCAATGATGAAAGATCTGGGATTAACAGAAGAGGATTTCAAGGTAAGGATATCCAGCCGTACCCTTTTGGAAGAACTTTTTCTGAAGTTCGGCGTGCAGAAAGAGGCTTTGGCCTCCCTCTACGCACTGCTGGACAAAAAGACCAAAATTCCTCCAGAAAGTTACACTCAGGAGATGGAGAATCTCATTCCGCGGGATGAGATCAGATCGAAAGTTGATGAGGTGTTTTCGGCCGGGACACTGGGAGATATTGAAAGAATCGGCGGGTCGGATCTGCCTGCATTTCAAGAACTCAAGGAGCTTTTCACACTCCTTGAAACATACGGTCTGGCCAGCTATGCTGTTTTCGATATAGGAATCGTTCGCGGTCTTGCCTATTACACCGGCATTGTTTTCGAACTTTTTGATGTGAGGAAGAATCTGCGTGCTATTGCCGGAGGAGGCAGATACGACAAACTGGTGAGCCTTTACGGAGGGCCGGCTACACCTGCGGTGGGGTTTGCCGCAGGAGATGTGGTACTGGGGGAACTGCTAAAGGAAAAGGGGTTACTTCCTCCTTCGGCTTCGCGAAGTGATCTGTTTTTGATAACAATCGAAAACAGTGTCTACCCTCAAACCATCAAAACGGCCCAGCAGCTCCGAAACAACGGTATTGCGTGTGAATTCACTTTGAAAAGAGGTGTCAATATTGGAAAACAGCTCAAGAATGCGAATGCGGCTCGTTCCAGATTCGCACTTTTTATCGGGGGTGAGGAAGCAAGCCGGGGAATGATGAAACTAAAAAATCTTGACAGCGGGCTGGAAGAGCTTGTTCCCGGGCATAACGTTGTTGAAACAGTCCTAAAAAAAATAAAGGGTGAGTCCGATTAGGAACTCGCCCTTTTGGGCAGTTTTTTTCAGCAGACTGGGATTTTTAACCTGATACTGCATTGTTTTCCAGGTCCAGAGCCGGTGAGGATTCAGCTTTCACTTTAAGGGATGCCTCTGCCCAGGCGGAGCGCAACTGGTTCAGATACCCCAAAACTTCTTCGATTTTACTTTTATCATTGTGAATGTTCGCTTCGACAGTGGCCTGGAACATATAGTCGTAGAGGCTGAACAGATTCACGGCGATCTCGCCCACATTAAGATCAAGAGAACTCTGCAGTTCACTCAAGGCATCCTGGATTTTGAAAATGTGCTTCGTTCGTTCCTCGACGAGTTTTTTGTCTTCATATTTCTCCAGTGCAAGCTTGGCGTGCTTGATCGCAACATCGTAGGTGATGAGTATCAGTTTACCCTGATCCGTCGTGTCGATGCTGACATTTCTGTAGGCGCTGTATCCCTGTCTCATGAAATCCTCCCTCTCTGTCTCAGATGCAGCTCGGCATTATGGTCATCACATTAACTCTATCGGAATTGCTGAAAAAAAACTTTAATGTTTATGAGCATTCGACGTCAAGGTTTAACGTTCATGGTTGTATATTCACTCAAAAAAATATGAACAGGTCCAGACGCATTAATGTATAATAGTGCCATATTTGCGATGAACACTCAAGGGGTGTTTCTCCTTTACGGGTGTATTTTTTGACTTTCACTTTTCGTTCAGCTATCTTTCTTGTTTATGAGTGACCGAAAACTGGGCTATCTGATAATAATTCTGTTGTTTCTGCTGTCCGTTTCCGCAATTTGCTACTTTGCATGGATTGCCTTTTCACCAAAGGACATCAGAACTGTTGTATTTGAGGAGGTGGGAAGCCTTACCATTCAGGATCCGGTGTGTATGAACGGAGTTGAGGTGGGGATGGTGCGCGATATGAAGCACAAGGACAACAAAATTCATGTGCAGATAGAGTCAAAAGATCACTTTGCTATCCGCACCAGCAGCAAGATTAGACTGGTTGTGAAAGGAATCATGGGTGATCGCTATATCGAAATCAGCAGTGGTGATCTGAACGATCCTCTGATTGATAAAAACCGGGTCCTAAATGGTGTATTTGTGATGGGACCATCCGAAGTTCTCGCCTATATCGACATACTCAAAGAAACTATAACCGATATCAAGGATGTCATCGGCTTGATGCGCCATGGTGAAGAAGCGCAGCCTTCGTTCGTGGAACGTTTCGGCGAAGTCGTCATCAGCCTCGATTCTCTATCGGGATCCATAATGACAGTTTTCACTGAAATTGACCGGAGCATTACCCCCGGATTGGATTCTGCCGCGGTTCTACTCAAAAAATCGGCGTTTTTCACCTCCAAACTGTCCCAAACCGTGCCGCAAATGATCTCCACTGTTGATTCCCTTATCATTAAAACAGGTGAAATCATCCCCCAGGTAGATACACTACTGGCAAAAAGCCAGAACATAGCGGCGAAACTGGATTCGGACAACAAACTGCTCTGGGGTAACCAACTGGAGGACGTACAGATAAAGCTCGAGTCGGTGAAACAATCGATCCATGATTTGCGTTCGTACGGGCTGGATTTGTATGTGAAGCCGAAGTTGTGAGAAAGACGTTTATGGTGAGAGTATTGGCACTGGTTCGATCCGGGTCCGGTGTTTAGTTTCGGTCAGCACAAAAAAACAAGCCCCGGTAATCGAACTCGACTACCGGGGCATTTTCAGCTATTCTGAGCAGTTGCTTACCAGCGGTTTCTGGAATTGAAATCGCCGCGTCCTCCCCCACCCCCGAAACCACCTCTTTCCCTTCTGGGCTGGCGTTCACGGGCTAAGTCGACTTTGATCTGGCGACCTTCGAATTCCTTGTCGTTGAGAGCGCTGGCAGCTTCATCAGCATTCTCCATCTCCACAAAGCAGAACCCGCGTGCACGGCCGCTCATGGGATCCTTGATGATGTTAACAGATTCGACCTCTCCGTACTGAGAGAAAAGGTCCTTGACAGATTCTTCTGTCGCTTTGAACGGCAGGTTGCCCACATAGAGCTTCTTCGGCATTATTATGCCCTCCTTGAAAAGAAATAATGATTCCGCTGGTTCTCAGGCCAGACTGGAATGGGAACATTGAGACTTTAATGCTGGAAATCTACACTTCTTTTGAGGAGGTGTCGATTTCTGGTCAAGAAGTCTTCTTCGCGAAGTATACGTTCTTGCCGCTGAAATCAACTCTTGGTAGCAAACTATCAGGCAATGACGAAACGCGAGTTATAATAAATTTAATAAGCAACGAACTAGATGTGCAAAGTTTTTTTTAAAATTTTTTCAGTTCTGATTTTCAGAGGGGGATCAGAGCTTAATCTTGATAAACATGACAGCCGTTTTCCATTCCACACTCTTGTAATCAAGCTTACGGTGAAGCAGAAGACGCAGCTCCTCCTTCTCCTTAGCCGTAAACTGCTCCGCCAGCCTGTCCCCGAGCGAAGGGCGTTCATTTCCGCTTGTGACTCTGAACCAGTGATCAATTTCCTGGGGTGAAATGCGCCTGGAGGCGTTTTCCGTGAATGTGAAACCCGATACCCCCAATTCGTTCATGCCCGAAAGTTCTCTCTCCAGAGAATCGGTATTCCAGTTCACCATCGGATCAGCACTATCACTGAAAAGAGAATCTTCAGCCTTCAGCAGGCGATCGTACATGTCCCCAATACAGAAATCACTTACCAGCCCCGTTATCCTCTGCCCCATCGACGGAACGATCTCGGAGAGAATGATCCTTCCCCCCTCAGCCAAAAGACTCGTCAGTTCTTTTATGTATCTGCTTTTTTCCTGCAGATTGCGAAGAGCGTTTCTGCCCATTATCACATCGAACCTGACACCCTTCCCCGCCTCCTTGCGAATGTTTTCAACCACAGACTCTGCAGCCGCCCTCACCAGCTGCGGCCGTGACAGCTGATCGAGCCGAGATGCCATGCTGCTGACAGTTGAATGCTCCTTGCTGTCGTGCACTACTGCCCACACAGCTCCGTCACCTACTTTTCTTGCAGCCTCGAAAGAGAGCAGGCCAGTACGTGCGTGAAGGTCAAGAACCAGATCCGACCTGCCGATCGAAGCCAAATCCATCATGCGCTTGCGGATTTCGTTCAGAAGCCTCCCCCGCGACCCTAGCGTCCTCTCGGCCCACATCCCCGCACCCTTCTCCTTTGATCCGGTTCCATCGAGAACTCCCGACTGCTCGTCATCGATCATCGCCTCAAGCTGCGCCTCACGGAACTGTTCCACCCGCTCCTTGATCTGCTTTTCGTACCCCAACTCTCCGGGCTGGTAGAAGATTTTCCCCTGCAGATGATCAGGCAAATACTGCTGAGCGACCCAGTGATCCTTATAAGCGTGGGGGTAGAGATAATTGGCCCCGTGTCCCAGCTCCTCCTTGTCCCGGGAGGCATCCCGGAGGTGTGTAGGAACATCATCGCTGGCACTCTCGCCCACGGTATTGAGCGCATCGAAAAATCCCAGACTTGAATTACTCTTGGGAGCGGTCGCACAATAGATGCAGGCGTGCGAGAGGTGAAAGCGCCCCTCCGGAAGTCCCACATAATCGAAAGCTTTCGCCGCACTTACTACCACGTTGAGAGCATTGGGATCGGCCATCCCGATATCCTCGCAGGCGAATATCAGCATCCGCCGGAAGATAAACCGGGGATCCTCCCCCGCATACACCATCTTGGCCATCCAGTAAAGAGCCGCATCGGGATCGGAACCGCGCATCGATTTAATGAACGCGCTTATGGTATCGTAGTGAGCATCTCCGTCGCGATCATACAGCACCGCCCTCTGCTGGATCGATTCTTCGGCGATGGAGCGGGTGATCCGCACAACACCGTCCTCGTCCTGTTCCGTGGTCTCCACCGCCAGCTGCAGCGCATTGAGCACACCGCGGGCATCACCGTTCGCCACGTTGACCAGATGATCAAGCGCATCATCCTCTATAACAATGGACCGGTTGCCATACCCCCGCTCCTTGTCTGAAAGCGCCTGCATGGCAACTCCCCTGAGATCATCTTCGGTGAGCACCTTGAGCTGGAAGATGCGGGAACGGGAAACCAGCGCTTTGTTCACCTCGAAATAGGGATTTTCGGTGGTGGCGCCGATAAGAATAATAACCCCGTTTTCCACATGCGGCAGTAGCGCGTCCTGCTGGGATTTGTTGAACCGGTGGACTTCGTCGATAAAGAGGATCGTTCTTTTCTGATAGAGCGACAGTGCCTTGTGGGCGTTGTCGATCGCTTCACGGATATCCTTCACTCCGGCCAGTACTGCATTGATTGATATGAACTTAGCCTTGGTGGTGTTGGCGATGATTCTGGCCAGAGTGGTCTTTCCGGTGCCTGGTGGACCATAGAAGATGACACTCGAGAGCTGGTCGATCTGGATCGCGCGCCTCAGAAGCCGCCCTTCTCCTATAATATGTTCCTGCCCGATGTACTCATCGAGCGTCCTGGGCCTCATCCTGTCGGCCAGCGGCGAGTTGGAGGTGAGAAGTTTTTCTTTATGGGTATCGAAAAGGTCCATGTCTGTATCGTTCAAGGTTCAACGTTCAAGGTTCAA
>JBKHHW010000178.1:0-6491 GCA_046538945.1 Chitinispirillaceae bacterium
TGAGTGCTGAAATGGATGCTGCAGTTTCCTATTCCTATTAAATCCCCATCCCTGAGAACACATTTGTCCACTTTTTTCCCATTTACGTAAACCCCGTTTTTCGATTCACAATCGCTGATATGGTAATCCAGGCCGATTTTTCTTACCACGGCGTGGCTTCTGGACACCGATTTCAATTTGATTCGAATAGTGTTCTCTTCCGATCTGCCTATGGAGATCTTCTCCGCCTCAGTGACAAACGTTCCGACTTCATCACCTGATCTTGTTATGGAGAAAACCGGCATCGGCTGAGTTCCCATCTGCTCTAAAAGGGTGAAACGGATACTTAATTTTCTGAATAACTCAAATCACAGTTTACTTCTATTTTGAATTTCCCGCGGCCGTTCATGATTATGTTCAGCTGGGGGAAGTTGTTTTCCAGCACAAGGGAAAGGCGCCTGAGCCTGATTGCGATGTTCGGATTGGTTGAATCCATCACAATATCCTTCTGTTTAGCAAAATCCTTGTATTCGAAATCAGTTTTCCCGGAATGCAGATAGGAAGTGATGATGTGACGCAGTATTTTGGCGGGAACGGATTTGACCAGGTGGCTCCCGTTTACTGAAATACTTTCATCGGCTCTGAAATACTTCACTTCCGCTTCAGACTGAATCGATTTCATCAGAAGAGTGTGTTTGCGGTTCACTTCCGCATCCAGAGCGGAGTTTTGTGCTGTTGCGGTCTCAATCAACCTTTCCAGATTGCTTTTCTGTATTCCCGTATGGGGCCTGTATCTGAATCCGTAGATTACGGCCGGCGCATCGTAGGCACAGCCTTTGTACAGCAGTATGCGTTGTGTTTTCGGGCATACATAGTCTCTCTCCAGTTCTACAACGGGAATGTTGGGGATTCTGTATTCCAGTGCCTTGAGCAGCAGTGATTTCCTTTTGCAGAAATCATAAAAGGAGTTTACTCTTCCGTAAATTTCCCCCCCGATAATCAACATGTCATTGGTTATCCCGGCCTGAGGAACTATCTTTTTCACTCCGCGGCAGTCGGACAGCATGAAATGGTTCTCGAAGGGGCTGAGAGAAAAGAGTGCGGGAAGGTATTTGATTATGAGTATGATCCACAGTTCGCTGTTGAATCCGGGGCAGTATTCATCCTCCGGGTAACTCAGCATGAATCTGGTTTCGTACAGTTCCCCGCACAATGTATGGTCAAGAAGTGTATTGCGTATGCCAGTGATGAACTTTTCGTTCAGATGGTCCACACAGAGAAGGATCTGCTTGCGGGTATCTTCAGCGGTCAAAAGCGTCTGCAGAATAGGAGCGGTCTGATGAAGAAGGTAACGTGCAGATTCGGTGAGGTTGCGGCCGTAATGGAATGCATTGTCGATGAGGCGAGCTGTATCGGTGTTTTGTCCGGAGGCGAACTTTTCCAGATTTTCTGATATTGCGGCGATTGTTTTGAAATCAAAGCGGGTCTGCGCCTGCCAGAGTCTGAAGTAGAAGTCGGATTTGTTTGGAAACGTGTTTTTTGCGCACTCCCATTGAGTGTCCCAGAAGTATCTGACGGGAGCCAGTTCCATACTGTGAAGCATCGATGCATAGACCTGTTTCAGAAAGAAAGCCGAAACCGTAGCAGACGATACGGTGCTGGATTTCCGTTCAGGATCTATGTATGATACAGAGCTCATTTGGGACGATCCGGAAAAGTTACCATCTTTTGTGAACCAGCTTCATTCGTATCAATTTTAACAAACAGTATTTGTGCCTAAACAAACAGGCCGGGTTCAGGCTATTATAATTGAAACGTGAAATAGCGTGAACTTGTTTTATAATCTGTTTACCTTTTCCATGTCGGACTGTAAAGAATACCGTCTGGTGTCGGATTTTTTTACACCTGTCGAAGTGCTCTGTTTCTGTTCAAGTCTGGACAGGAATAGAACAATGGGCAGAAACAGAAGCAGGACAAGTGCATAGAAAATAATTCCTCCGCCTTTGTGAAGAAAGTTGTCAGTGAGAAATGATTTGTCAACATGCTGGGCCAGAAGAGTGATCGTAGAGATGCGTATGGCGTTTTTCAGAAGAGACAACGGAATTATCATCAGCATAGCGGCTACTTTGCCCCACCAGGTTTTGAGCATGATCTGGGAGGCCATGGCCATGGTGATGATGAGCGCCATCGTGGAGCGGATGCCGCTGCATTCGGGTGCTATGTGAATGCTGATGTTTTCAAGATGGAAGTTAAGGCCGTCGCGCACGTATACCTGTGCGGTGAGGGAGAGAATCCAATCGACCATGAGAGCCGAACCGTTTTGCAGAAAAGTGATCGTGTGGCTCAGAACGGAGGCCGGCATGGGGATGGCAAATACCAGAATCAGCAGGGAGAAAAGCGAGTGATAAGCGGCTTTGGGCCCGAAGAGCAGAATGAAGGATCCCACTGTCACAATGAGCACCGCGGATGCTTTGAGCGAAATTGGCACAAACGGGTCTGTCGAGAGTGTGTTTCTGACAAACAGAAAAAGTGCGAATCCGGTTGAGATCAGGATGGTCCCCCAGATTCTGTTTCCTTGTGCGGTTTTCAGGTGTTCTCTGCGGGACCAGAGGAAATAAAGACTGATGAACGGGATGACGGCTATATGGGTATAGGCGCTTTCGTTTTTTACAGTTGTGAAAAGCAGCCCCAGATCTCTGCCGAGCATGATTGTGGCGGCGCCAGCACATAGAGCCAGTGCCGAAAGTGGTTTGGTGAAACGGGCAATGTTGATCCGGGTGGAGTTGGTCATCAGCGGGACTCTTTCAGAGTGGTTTCCTTGTGCAGCTGGATGGAGTGCTTTTTTATCATGTCGTATAGAGTGGGCCTGCTGATTCCCGCGATGCGTGCGGCTTCAGACATGTTGAATGTGGTCTGTCGCAGCAGATTTATGATATAGTCTCTTTCGAACATGCTTCTGGCGTGTTTGAGTGAGATGTTTGAGGCATCAGTGGCGCTCAGGGAGAGGTCCTCGGGTTCGATAAGCTGGCGTGAGCAGGTGATGGCGGCGCGGCTGAGCTTGTTTTCCAGCTCGCGCACGTTTCCGGGCCAGCTGTAGTGCAGCAGAGCCTGTTCGGCACGGGGGCTGAGGCTGAGCTTCTGGAGCGAGAATCTGGTTCTGAGCCGGTCAATAATCGACTGTGCAATGAGCAGAACGTCCTGATCCCGTTCGCGCAGGGGAGGCAAATCGATCAGGAACTCACTGAGACGGTAGTAAAGGTCACTTCTCAACCCTCTCTGGGTTCCGTTGTCGTTTATCTGTCTGTGGTTGGTAGCGGCAATGATACGCACATCAACACCGCGAAGTTGGGTGTCGCCCAGGCGCTGGACTTTCTGATCCTCAAGAAATCGGAGCAGTTTCACCTGAAGATGCTTGGGCATTTCGCCTATCTCATCCAGAAGGAGCGTGCCTCCGTCTGCCAGCTCGAGCAGTCCGGCTTTGTCTGTATTGGCCCCGGTGAAAGCCCCTTTTACATATCCGAAGAGTTCGGACTCGATGAGGTTTTCAGGAATAGCTCCGCAGTTTATGGGTACAAATGCGTTGTTCCGACGGGGGCTGTGGTAGTGGATGGCCCGTGCGCACAGTTCCTTTCCTGTACCGCTTTCGCCTCCTATGAGAACGCCCACATCGGTCTGAGAGAGTCGGCGGATAAGTTCGTAGATGCGCTGCATGCTGTCGCTTGTGCCGATCATGGAGACTTCAGACCCTATGGGGAGACTGTCTGTTTCCACCGAATCGCTTCTGACTTCAAGGGAGAGCATTCTGAAGGCACGGTCTATTATCACCGAGAGCCTGTCGACGTCCACGGGCTTGACCAGAAAGTCGAATGCCCCCCGTTTGACTGATTCGGGTCCGAGTGTATCGCTTGTATTGGCTGTGATGACAATGATTTTGGTTGTGCGCTCCCTTAGTAACAGGGAATCGATGAGTTCGAGTCCTTTTTCGGGAATGTTATCAAGTCCCATATCCAGAAGAACAACAGGGGGACGGGAGCTGTCGAAAACCTCCAGGCATTCCGCTGCCGTTCCCGCCTCGTGAACCGGGTATTGCGAGCATAATGCCCACTTCATCTGTTCGCGCAGGCCTGCATTGTCGTCAACTACCAGAATTGATTTCATAAGGGCGACCAATCGGAATAGTTTATCGGTCTTGTAAAGTTTGTTTCCATTGAACCAGCAATTTGGTCAGTAGGCTTCAAACAATTTTTTATAATATAATACAGAACACACTGCCTTTGGCAATTTCTGAGCTGCACACAATTTTTCCCCCCATCTGTTCGATAAGAGTTTTGCACTGATAAAGCCCTATACCTACCCCTTTGTCTTTAGTGGTAGAGAAGGGATGAAAAAGTTTAGTCTCCAGAAAATTCCTATCCATGCCGCATCCTGTGTCTTCAACCGAAATCAGAACGGAATGCTTTCTGAAGAGTTCCTCTCTGGAACCGAAATGTGTCTTTACCCACTCCTGTGCATTCTCTATTGGTCCCAGTCTGAGTGTCAGTGACTTTCTGCTGCCGTTCATGGATTCAAGTGCGTTTATCACCAGGTTTTTTACCGTGTAGTAGACAGCCTGTTCATCAACAATGCCCCAGACGTTTTCGTCAATCCGGGTTTCAAGAGTGAGCTCCTCCATTCTCGTTAATCCGGTTTCATCCATAACTCTGGTGATTATGGGGGCCAGTGCGGTGGAGGAGAGTTTGAGTTTGTCTTTACGGGGTGGCTGCTGAAGTTTCTGGACAAGGGTCGTGAGATTGTCGGAGCAGTGCCGCAGCGAAACCAGAAGGCTTTTCTGGAATTCGGGATTGGAGATGTTTTTTTCGGCGTTGCGGAGAAGCAGTTTCAGGGTGGAGACCTGGTTTTTCACATCATGGGCGATGAAGGAAGCCATATGGGAGAATGATTCGAACTGTTTCTGCTCGAGCCTCTCTTTGAGTATTCTTCTTTTGAAAAGAAGATCTCCAATGGTGGTGGTATAGACCTCCACCAGGGCAATGTCTTCAGTTTTCATGGGGGAGGAAGAATCCCGGCGCATGGCCAGAACCGCAAGCAGCTCTCCACCATGGAAGACGGGTGCAATATCGGAAATGTGGAGAGCATCGAATTCTTCCGTTCTCTCTGTGCGGGTCACCGTGGGCGGTATCTGGTCCATGCGCAATACCCCGAAGTAATCGCCTTTTTCATGCAGCATCCGGACTAATGCGCTTCTGTGCTTAAGCTTCAGCTCTTCTGGAAGATTTCTTTCCTTGGGCTTCTGAAGGATATAGCTGTCATGGTGTTCGTCGGAGAGAAACAGGTAGGCGTGCTCCGCATTCAGTGCCGTGCGCAGGTGTTCGAGGATCTCCTCGAAAACATGGTCCTCCTCCTCAGTCTGCATGGACATGCGGTGGAGTTCGTAGAATTGTGATCTGTAGTCGTGTTCGGCTTTGTATACCCGTCTGTTGATGAATTTCTTCACTCTTCTGCGCATTCTGGCCGAACCGCCTATGATTACCAGAGTTATGGAGAGGGAGATCCCCAGAACCCTCAGGTCATAGGAATCGAGGGAAATTCCCATGTGGCGCAGAACGAGCATGGATATTCCCACAGCTGTGAAGAAGGCTCCCGCAAACAGCAGAGAAAAGGAGGAGTAAACTGCTCCCCGGGTTACTTTCACCCTTTCACCGGCGATACGGTATTTGACTATCCCCAGAAGAACAAGGCCGAGGCAGATTGCATTAACAATCCCGAAAGTGTTCATCCAGGCTACAGGCAGCCACCCGTAAAGGAGCCAGCGCGATGAGAGGATCAGCTGGTAGCCGATAATGATCAGAAGCCCCAAAAAGATCAGCCGGCCGATGCGCCTTTGGTAGGAGAGGGCATAACGGTATATGTTTTCAAGAAGATAGAGTGCATACACGGCTGTAATAATATGAATGATAAGAATAAGAACGGAGAATTGTGAGGTGGAGACCAGCCTGGGACCATTGATAAAGAAGAGAATGTCATGTCTGAAAAGAAACGTCAGCACCGCGGCGGAAGCGATGCCGATGATAACTGCTCCGAAACGGTCAAGATAGGGAAACCCTCTGACACTGTTTTTACCGGCGAGTATGACCGCCGAAATCATGACAATGCAGATTGTCACGAAAATATAGAGAAAGATCAGAATCCTGGGCAGAACCTGATTGGGTGATAAGAGAAATATCTGAAAGGTAAGAAGAGAGCCTGCAAACAGCAGGAGAGTTGCGAAGATGAAGGGAATGATCGGGCGGAGGTGGTCTTTGCTAAACGCGGGCAGAATCTTCGGATCTGGTTTCATATAGACCAAAATTTTGGGAAAAAGTATTGTACAGAGTGAAATCGTGATAAAGTAAGATAAATATTCCGGGGTGGTATGTCCTAATGAATGTTGTGTTAGTTGTTGGAAGTGTGTCAGTCGCAGATGTTGAGTGAAGCTGTGAACAATGAAGGGTTTCTTGTTACCTATGATGAGA
>JBKHHW010000179.1:0-6404 GCA_046538945.1 Chitinispirillaceae bacterium
TTTTCGGCACTGACATCCGCATGCTTTCTGTTCAGCTTGCGCATCTCCAGAAAGAAAAACGTACCGGTCAGAAGTGACGAACCGAAATCCGATACCGGGCCGGAAACGAACACTCCGTCAAGCCCCAAAAACCCGGGCAGAATCAGAAGGCAGGGTATGAGCAGAAAGACCTGGCGGGAAAGACTGAGCGCCATTGCAGCACGGGGCTTACCTATCGCCTGGAAATAATTGGAGGTTACAACCTGAAATCCCACAACCGGAAACATCAGAAGGAAAATGCGCAAAGCACGGCTACCCATCTCTATGAGCCGGGGATCATTTCTGTTGAAAACGGAAATGATGGCAGACGGGAACAGCATTGCTAAAGTAAATCCAACCAGGGTTATCAGTGTGGCTGCGATGGATGCCAGATAATGAGCTTTCTTCACCCTGTCAAACTGACGGGCTCCGTAGTTATATCCGATTATGGGCTGGGCGCCCTGATTTATTCCGAAAATGGGCATCAGAAACAGCATGGTGACACTGAACACCACACCCATGGCTGAAATGGCCACATCTCCGCCGTACGCGCCCAATTGATGATTCAGAATAGTTATAACAGCACTCGAAGCGATCTGCATGAAAAACGGTGCCGATCCAAGCTCCACTATCGACCATACAACCGACCACCGGAGCCTTAAGTTTCTCAAATGCAGCTTCAGCACACTCTTTGGACCCAGATAATACGAGAGAACCCAGATCGCGGATGCAGCCTGAGAAATCACTGTCGCCAGTGCAGCACCCTCAAGCCCCCATCCGAAAACAAAAATGAAAAGCGGATCGAGAGCCAGATTGAGCACAGCACCGATCAGCATGGTGTACATGGCAATTTTGGGATTTCCCTCACCTCTGATGAAGTTGTTCATCCCGAAGCCTACAGCCTGAAAAACCGCTCCGAACAGAATGATCCTCAGATAGCTTTGGGCAAAGGGCAACACATCGGCACTGGCCCCGAAAAACGTAAGCAAAGGGTGGAGAAAAACGGTTCCCAGCAGAGTGAGGGAAAGAGAAACAAGAACCAGCAGGGTCGCGGCATTCCCCAGTATCCTTTCGGCGTCCTCATTTCTCTTCTGGCCGAGACGAATGGAAATGAGGGCATTGGCCCCCAATCCGACCAGCATCCCGAAACCCATCATCACCACCATCAACGGAAAACTGACAGTAATCCCCGCGATTGCAAGAGATCCTTCCGCCTGGCCCACAAAAGCCCTGTCCGCAACATTGTACAGAGCATTGACTACCATGCCCACAATGGCGGGGATGGAAAATTTGAAAAGCAGGGAACCGATTCTGCCGGTACCCAATTGGTCAGCTCTGTTCATCATTACGCTCTGTCTTATGCAAAATGGCCCAAAAATCAGTTATTCGTTCAGGGGGTCAATTTAGTTTAAGGTATATAGGTAAAGGAAAGATGCTGGTTTCTTTTTTGTTTTTTGATCCGCATCGACCAAACGAATTGTTCGTGTCGGGAACGGGCTTACGGAAACGGTTTGATTTAGAAGTCAAAAAGGGTCCACCACTGAATGAGGGGACCCTTTTTTATTTACTCTGTATGCCTGGACAGGTTCTTACATGAGTCCCTGCATGAGGATAGCGGCAACCAGTGAAAGAATGGCATAGAATTCAGGGAACGCTGCGAGGATCATTGTGTTACCCAGAACGTTGTGCCCCTGACCGATAGCGGCGATACCGTTTGCACAAACCTTACCCTGGACCATGCCTGATGCAAAGCAGGCGGCGGCAACAGCGATACCGGCACCCAGCGCTACAGCACCCTGGACGACACTGAGATCGGGTGTTACACTACCGCTGTAGATAATGAAGGCGACAAATCCGTAAAGACCCTGGGAAGAGGGAAACACCGTAAGAGCAAGTGCACTACCGAACGCTTCCGGTCTCTTCTTAAGCATACCGATAGCTGCGGAACCGCCCGTTACCAGACCGATTGCAGATCCTGCACCCGAAAACCCGACCATCAGACCCATCCCAATCAAAGCAAGTACATAGCCCATCGAAAAACCTCCTGAAGTATGTAAAAATGGTTAATTACTTTTCGACTTTCGAAAAAGGAATAAAGGGTTTGCTTCCGCCTCGGAAGTCAAGAGCCCCGTAAAACTCAACAAATGTAAGACGCAACGGATGGACAAATGCCGACATTGCAGAAAGTGCAAGGTTCAGCGCATGTCCTGCGATAAGCACCAGAAACGTTGCAATGATCCCCCAGGAAGCATAATTTATTTCACCGGTTTCCGTCGTGATAAACAGAAAGGCGACCTGGTTGAACGCAGCTCCCAGAAGTCCTCCCGCAAGCCCCAGTGCGAAAAGACGCAGGTAGGAGAGGAGGTTCTGCAGTGTGCCGGTTGCAAAATTGTAAAGAGTCCACAAACCCGTCAGCGGGCGCATGAAGATTTTCTTTTCCAGATTGTTGAAAAGAAGAATCCCGATGATGCCCAGAACCGCAAGCCCCTCACCGACACGCTGCGGTATCGAGACCAGAAGCGGACCAATAGAAACCGGACCCACCGAAAACTCTGCTATATCAAGATTAAGCAGGTTTATATGCGCTGCCCACACAAAACCTCCCAGCAGAACCACTATCGTGCTGATCGGTTCCATCGCCGCGAGCAAGCCCCTGTACTTGTACTTCATAAACGCCTGCAGTCCTATCCCGAACAGCATCTGTATCACCCCGAGAAGAATGGCGAGACTCATTGCGGGGAATATCTGTCCTGCTGGTCCTTCCTGAGCTGAAAGAGGCGCAAAGAACTGAACACCGGAGGGGAAAATGGTCTGTCCCTCCACTCCGGGCCCGCCGAAAATCTGCAAGCCGAAAAAAGTATTCAGCAGAACGCCGCTTACAAACGTGGACGCAGCGAGAAAAAAGCCCAGAAGCATGAAAGGTTTGAGCTTGGGCCCCACTTTCCTGCGCAGAATAAGCGTGGTTATCATCAGAAGCGCACCGTACCCTGCATCCCCCAGACACAATCCGAAAAAAATGGCGAAGAAAGGTGCCATGAAGGGTGTCACATCGAGTTCATTGTAGGAAGGCAGTGAATAGAGACCCACAATCGGCTCGAAGAGTGTGGGAAAGGAGCGGTTCTTGAGCTTGACAGGAACATCCTCGTCCTCGTAAGGATCTCTGGTGGTGATGTAGGCGGGATATTTGCCCACATACTCTCTGAGTTCCTTTTCCTTGTTGCTTGGAAACCATCCCGAAAGTGAAAGGAGCTTCCCCTCCACCTGCCCCTTGAGAGCCAGGCGTGCCTTTTCGAAATTGAACTGGTCAAGCTTTTCAACTCTGAATTTCTCGAGTATCCCGATGCGGTCGACAAGCTTTTCCATCGAACGCTCGATTTCGTTAAGCTCCCCCTGGAGCTTCGCGATTTTTTCCTTGACAGCTTTAAGGGAAAGAGCCGGAAGGCGAGCCTCTTCGGCACCTTGAATCTGGGCCTCTCCCCCTCTGTCGAGAATCACAAAATGCACAGCTTTCTCGGTTCTGCTGATCACAGTCAGATTGAACTTGGAAGTATCGAGCGACTCGAACTTCTTTGCAGGCATTATGAAGAAGCGAAGAGTGACACCTACGCTTTCAAGCCTGTGCACGTTTTCAGGTTCGAAGTCTCCCCAAGGTTCAAGGGCTTCCTTGTCCTTGGTCAGATTCGCCATTTCCTGTTCAATCTTGTCCTTTCTTCCTGAAAGGTCCTCGAACCGATGCAGTGTTTCGAGCGGATCGCCGTGAGGTTTCTGTGAGGGTTCGAGGTTCTTTTCCTTCTGGATTTTTTTGAGAGTTTTGATTACTCTTTCCGAAAGGTGAGCGACCCCGCGGAACTCCTGTGCTTTGGGAGATTCCGCCGCCTCCGCTTCAGTGATATGCACGACACCGAGCTTGCGGAGATCCTCAAGAAATCTTTCCCTTTCCTTATAATAAAGGAGCAGGTCCAGTTTTTTCATTTTAACTATCATTATGCAGCCTCCGCAGCGGCAGTTTTGTTCTTTAATATTTTCTGTGATGACTTGGAGAGGTTTTCCTCGTCCTCAAGAAAACGTTTGATTCTCCGGATCGCATCGTTGTATTCGGGAATCTGCACTTTCTCATAAAGGTTCACTTTCTGAGTTGTCTTTTTACGTGCGTATTCCAGAATCTTGAGTTTCTTTCTTCCAAGCTCGAGCCCAATTTTGAGTTCAGCAATACTTTTCAGAAGCTCAAGGCCCTGCGGAACCCATGCGGGATGGCTCAGAAGGCTGTACTTTGAAACGGAAAACTCCACATTGTCCAACACAGGCGTTTTGACACCGGCGATTTTTCTGACATCAATATTCACTTTCGAGATACTGATCAAATCCTCAGGGATTTCCCTCCAGAGTCTGTAGGTCTGAGCAATTGATGCAAGCTTCTCCTCTATTCTGAATTCGTAGTCCTGCACCTGCTCTTTGGCTTTCTTCACTTCAAGCCTCAGAGCGGATTCTTTTGCAACAAGAGTAGGGAGAGCATTTTCACGAACCTTCAGCTGCTTGTTGAGCTGCTGGAGATAGGTTTTGTTATACTGAAACTTCAATGCCATTCATTTCTCCTTCCGAAACAGGAAGAGAATAGAGTGAAAGCGGCCGCGTTATCGATTTTGTGAAACCGCGGCCGACCGCCCGCCTGTTCAGCTTGCGGAACCCACCCAGTACTTGTCCATGATTTCCTGTTTGATACCGACTTCATCCTTTGTGAAATACTTGCCGAAAAGCCTCCAGCCCGCGTCAAGCATCGCATCGATTTCGATATTGATGTCGATGGCCAGAAGCTCCCTGGCGTACTCTTTTGCAAAATCAAGCGTACGCTTGTCGTACTCGGTAAGGTCAAAACCGTTCTCGAGCTTCGTCTTCGCACTCGCCGCATCGGCATACAAACGGATCGCGGTATTCATCACCTGAGGATGATCCTTGCGGGTCTTTTTACCGATCACAAGCTGCTTGAGACGGGAAAGACTTCTGAACGGGTCGATAATGACCTTTGCAATATCGGTATCACGACGCAGGTAAAGCTGTCCTTCGGTGATATATCCGGTATTATCCGGAATAGCATGTGTAATGTCACCGCCGGAAAGAGTGGTGACCGCGACGATGGTGATCGAACCGCCATCGGGCAGCTGGGCAGCTTTTTCATAGATTTTTGCCAGGTCACTATAGAGAGAACCGGGCATACTGTCCTTTGAGGGAATCTGATCCATACGGTTCGACACGATTGAAAGCGCATCGGCGTAGAGAGTCATATCGGTCAGGAGAACAAGAACCTTTGCCTGCTGTGTTGTCGCGAAATGCTCCGCGGCGGTAAGACACATGTCGGGAATGAGCAGTCGTTCAACAGGCGGGTTTTCAGTTGTATTAACAAATGCAACGATGCGATCCAGCGCTCCGGCATTGTCAAACAGGGTCTTGTAGTAGAGATAATCGTCGTTTGACATTCCCATACCGCCAAGAACGATCAGATCGGCTTTGGCACGGAGAGCCACATCGGCCATAACCGCGTTGAAAGGCTGGTCCGGATCGGCGAAGAAAGGGATCTTCTGACCTGTAACAAGAGTGTTGTTCAGGTCGATACCGGCGATACCCGTTGAAATGAGCTCCGAAGGCTGCTTGCGGCGCACAGGGTTCACGGAAGGTCCGCCGACTTCGATCTCGTTACCCTCGACATCCGGTCCGCCGTCAATCGGCTGACCGTAGGCGTTGAAAAAACGTCCCTTCAGCTCATTAGATACTTTCAGTGTCGGAGGTTTCCCCAGAAACACGACTTCGGCGTTTGTGGCGATACCCTGGGTTCCGGGAAAGATCTGCAGAGTGACATTGTTTCCGTTGATCTTCACAACCTGCGCGGGTCTTCCGTCAACCAGAGCCATTTCCTCGTTGGACACACCCTCGGCCTGGACCGTGCAGGTCGCCTTTGTAACATTTTCGATATGAGTGTAGATTTTCTGAAATGCTTTTGTTTTCATCAGTACAGTCCTCTTTTAGCACTCTCAAGCATGAGAAGCCTGGGCAATTGGTTTCGATACTCTTTCCGCCAGCAGGTCATCGAGCTGCTGCTCGAGGTTTTTGAAATCATCGCTCATGAATTCTTTATAGTTCATCTGACGCAGGATGTTTATGATCCTTTTGAAATAGATACCGATCTCCTCGAATCCCTCGAACTCGAAGTCAGCTTCACAGATTCCCAGAACCTTATTCACCATGTACTGCTGACGCTTGAGAGGAGAGGAGGCATCGATGCGGTCGAACGCATCCTGCTGAAGAATGACAAAGTCGATCACTTCGGATTTGTTGAACACGATGTGATATTCAAGAGGCACACCGTCATCACCCAGAATGTTGATCTGATCCTG
>JBKHHW010000180.1:0-6297 GCA_046538945.1 Chitinispirillaceae bacterium
ACAGGCAGTGTGAGTCCCCACTTCACGTCGGAATGAGCTCACAAATTCAAATCCCAAATTAAAGGCACATTAAAGATAGCCCTTGAGTGCCGGGGCGCTATACATTATTATTGTAATGAACTGATTAAGAAAAGGTACCTGTATATGCCCATTACAAAAACATACCTCGGCTGGGACAAGCCCGTTTCCCGGAGCGCCGCGGAGAGGATAGTGTCTCTGTTCTCCTCCGGTTCCTTTCTCAACTCCCTCAACCTCTCCGAGATCACCATCGTGGTCCCCACCCGCCAGTCCGGCAGGCTTCTCACCGATGAGCTCCTGAGGCTGTGTGACGAAAACGGCAGGATCCTCTTCCCACCCCGGATAATCACCCCCATGGAACTCATCGAAATCAGACCCGGAACGGCAGACAGGTACCAGGAAATCGCGGCTATGCTGGAAGCGCTGTCCGCCTGCAGTGAGCTGGAACAACTGTTCCCCACCGGAATACCCTCAGAAGAGGCCGGGCGGTATGAATCAGCGAAAATGCTCTGTTCTCTGAGGACCGCGCTCTCAGAGAACGGATTGACATTCGAACAGGTGGCCGCGAATCCGCTTGTCCAACAGACCGAACCCCTGAGATGGAACGATCTGGTGACTCTTGAAAAGGAGTACCTGAGAGTACTGGCCCAAAAAGGGCTTGCGGACAGAACCGCGGAGCTGGTGAGAGGAAGTGAGGAGGTTTGTGCGGATGGCCACTGTAAGATCATCGTGGTTTCGGTTCCCGACCCGACCCCTCTGGCCGCTGCCGCAATGGAGAAACTGGCCTCGGGGCTTGAAATGGAAATATGGATCAATGCACCGGAATCCGCCGCCGGCAGCTTCGATCAGCTCGGAAGGCCTCTCGAGGAGGCGTTTGCCGTTCTCCCCGAAATACATCCCGCAAACATAACCATTGTGAGAAAGCCTGCCGATGCGGCCGAAAAGGCGGTGCAGATTCTCTCCCGTCTTGAAGCGTTGTCTGCCGATCAGGTGGGAATCGCTCTCTTCAGTAATGAGCTGGTGAAGCCGTTTGAAAACAGTTTCGAAAAGTACGGCTGCAAAGTCTACGATCCTTCCGGGGAGAGTGTGATGAGGTCGGTTCCCGGCGATATGATCTCCAACTTGCTGGAGCTTGTCACTCAGGACGATTATAATTCCTTATCTCGACTTCTGAGAAATCCCCACCTGCTCCATTTCCTTTTCACGGATCATAAAAAGAAGAGTGACTTTCTCAGGGAACTCGATACCTTTCACGATGAAACTCTTCCGTTCACGGCGGAAGCTGTGTACAGCAGGCTGAAGGTATACTGCGAAGACTACCCTCTGCTCAAAGAGGGGATCGACAGGTTTACTGAACTCCTGTCGCAATCCGGGATGGGTGCAGTTTCACAGGGGTCGCAGGTACCTCACGCCCTCAGGGCTTTTTTGAAAATTGTCTACACTGATCCCATGCCGTGCGGCAGCAGCTTCGATCCCCAAACTCTTGAATCTCAGATGAAAAAAATAGCTTCCGAGTTGAATCTGTTAAGTCAGACAATGGCCTCTTTTAAACTGGGGTTGAAGGCGGCTGTGAGAATTATCGGGGATACTCTCAACGATGCGAGAGTCTATTCAGTGCATGAGCCTCAGGCGGTTGCTCTTCAGGGGTGGCTCGAGATGAGCTGGACCGGTGCGTCGGTGGTCATACTTTCCGGATTCAATGAGGGGATGATTCCCGAGTCAGTTTCTTCGGATGCGTTTCTGCCTGAAAAGCTGCGCCGCAATCTGGGGCTCAAAAGCAACAGTAAACGTCTGGCAAGGGACCGCTTTCTTCTGCATGCTCTGGTAAAAAGCAGAAAGGAGAATCTTCACATAACGGTGCTGAAAAGCGGGGATGACAATACGATGTATAAACCGTCTCGACTTCTCTTTGCCTGTGATGAAGACACGCTGGTGGAGCGTGCCCGGTATCTTTTCGGGGAGAATTCGCCCCAGACAGCGGCTTCGGGCGGCGCTTTGGAACGTTTCGAATATCCGTTTATCAAGCCTCCCGAACCGGTGAAAACGCCTGAGAGGCTTTCGGTAACATCTTTCAAATCCTATCTGCAGTGTCCGTTCAGATTCTACCTGTCACGCATCCTGAAAATGGAACCGGCAGGCGGAGATGCCCTTGAAATGGATGCGATGACTTTCGGGACAATCTGTCACAGAGCGGTTGAAACGTATGGGAAAGTGTACAAAAGCATCGGACGCGAAGCGGATGATATTGCGGAAGTCATGGTAGGCGAAGCAAAAAGAGCGGTGGAGGAGAAGTACGGCAGCAGGCTTTCTCTTGCACTGGCTTTTCAGTTGGAGAATATCTGCAACCGGCTGAAAAAAGTGGCCGCGGTTGAGGCTCAGAACAGAACCGAAAAATGGGAAATCGTATCCTGCGAGTCTTCCTATTCCATGGATGTTATGGGTGTGCGGGTTGACGGCAAGATAGACCGGATCGAGTACAATCCCGATCTTGACCTGTGGCGGGTGCTGGATTTCAAAACCTCCTCCAGGGCAGCGGACCCCCTGGAGGCTCACCTGAGCAGAAAAGATGCAGACCCTGCATCCGATCCGGGTGTCATGGTTCCCGCCAGAAAAGGCACGGAGTTCAGAAAGTGGGTCGATCTGCAGATCCCGCTTTACATCAAGCTCCTTGAGCAGAACCGCTCTTTGGTTGTCAGTGCCGGTGGTCAGGGGTTTGATCCCTCAAAGGTGATCGCCGGATATTTCAACATGCCTGACGAACTCACTCAGACCGGGATTATTCTCTGGGATGGACTGAACGGTGAACTGGTGAGAAAAGCATTCGACTGTTGCGAAAAGGTGGTGGAGAAAATAATGAACCGGGTTTTCTGGCCACCCGCGGAGAATGTGGAGTATGATGACCTGGATGTGTTGTATGTAGAAGATATCCTGGGAAATGTGGATGGGTGCAATTTGGAAAAGATTCAGGAAGAGCGGAGTAACAAATGAAAAACTATCCTGAAAATATCGCCATATCGGCTTCGGCGGGAACGGGCAAAACCTACAGACTCGCTCTAAGATATATTGAACTGTTGGCATCGGGGGAACACCCGGAAACAATCGTGGCGCTGACATTTTCCAGGGCCGCGGCAAACGAGATTTTCGACAGAGTGGTTACGCTTATCACCAGGTGGATAAGCGATCCCGGGGCTTTCAGAAAAGAGTGCAGGGGTACGGCACTGGAGCGCCTTACCGAATCTGATCTGAGAAAAATACTCTCCCAATTGCTCTCCTCGCTTCACAGACTGCCAGTCGGTACTATCGACAGCTTTTTCATAAACATCCTCAGCTGTTTTTCCATCGAACTGGGATTGCCCGCCGGATTCAGCATCATTGACGATTACCAGCAGGACCTTGTCAAAAACGCAGTCCTTTCATCCGTGCTGCATTCATTCGAGGTGTCCCAAAAGGATGTCAGCCGGCTCTTTGAGGCGTACAGGCTGATAACCATGTCGGCGGAAAGGAAACGGGTTACTGATTCCTTTCTGCACTTTGTGGAAAAGTTCCATCAGGTCTTCATCGAAACCGGTGATGTGGTGTGGGGTGATTACATCGGGGATTACCCGTTTAGATCCACAACAGATCTTATATCGGATATAAGTTTCGTTCAGAAAGAACTGCGGCAGCTTGAGGCGACCGGGGATTATTCAGAGAATTTCTTCAATGGAATCAAGCCGTTTCTCGAGGAAGCGCAGACGTTCGCCGGGGGGAAATTATCGACCGATTCATTTTTCAAGAAGGTTCTGGAAAACCTCGATGATCTCGCCAGGGGAGTATGCGGGATAAAGGGGCACGGGGCGAAAAAGAAAACACTTGCTCTCTCCTGTGATTCGGCCAGGAAACTGGCCGGGGTAGCCGGGTTTATAGTAAACAGGATTTTCGAACAGTCTCTGGCTAAAAGCAGGGGAGTTCAGAATATTCTCAGGGAGTACGACAAAAGGTATTCGGCGGTGGTAAGAAACAGTGGTATGCTGACATTCGATGACGTTAAATGGATCATGGGCCGCGGGGGTGTTGATTTTACTTCTGAATGCGGTGGCCACGACAGCAGGCTGTATATGGATTATCGCCTTGACTCGAAATACAACCACTGGCTTATCGACGAATTCCAGGACACGAGCCGGCTTCAGTGGGCGGTGATAAGCAATCTCATCGACGAGGTGTTCCAGGGGAGTACGGGGAGAAAGTCGTTTTTCTACGTCGGTGATATCAAGCAGGCGATCTACGGATGGAGAAACGGGGATGCCCGTCTGTTCGGTGAGATCCTGGACAAATACGGCCGCGCTGATTATGCGAATCCTCTGAAAAGAGAGTGTATCAACCGCTCATGGAGGTCCGCACCTGAAATTGTCAATGCTGTCAACGCGGTTCTTTCCAGAGAGAAGCTGCTTTCGGTACCGGGTATTGAACCGCAGCATATCGGGCGCTGGGAATGGGAGAAGCATGAAACGAACCTGGCCGACCGGAAGGGGTATGTGGAATATGTCGAGTTTGAAAAGGTGGGCCGGAGCTGCGGAGTGGATCCCCGGCAGGGATGCACCTACATAGAATCTGTGATTGACGAGGTGAAGCCTTTTGAAAAGGGGCTGACTGTTGCAGTCCTTGTCAGGAGTAATAAGAAGGGCGTTGAATTCTATAACGGCCTCAAGGAAAAGGGGATTCCGGTAGACCTGGTGGGTGATGAATCGGGGATCGATTCAAATGCGGTCAGGCTTATCTGCTCACTTCTCACTCTTGCCGATTCACCTCACGACCGGTTGGCATTGAAACATGTTCAGATGTCTAGCCTTGCCGGCTTTCTCAATGACAAAACAGCCTATGAAATTTCGTTAATGCTGCGGGAGAGGGGTTTTGCGCAGACTGTTGCGTTCTGGGTAAAGCGCCTGAAGGAAAGCGCTGAGCTGACCGATTTTTCTCTTCTGAGACTTCAGGAGTTGGAGGAGAAATCGAGACGGTTCGACGTGCTCGGGGAGCGACCTGTGTCGCACTGGAAGAAATTCATCGAAGAGATCCCCTCCTCCAGGGCAAACACCGGTAATGCCGTGAAGATCATGACGGTTCACAAATCGAAGGGGCTGCAGTTTGACATGGTGTTTCTCCCCGAGCTCAGAAGCAAGGACAGTATCGTGAAAACCGACCTGACCTCGGAGCTTCTTACCTCGGCCGCGGCTAAGCCCTGGGCGTTCATTCCTCCACTGAGGGATATAGCGATGCTCGACTCTGCCGTTGCCGACAGTATCGCCGTTCTTGATTGTGACAAATGCTACGAGGCACTCTGCGTTCTGTACGTGGCCATGACCCGGGCAAAGTACGCGCTTTACATGATGGGGAATGTTCCTCCCAAAAGCAGCAGTTCGGTGCAGTACGAGACGATTCTCCGCTCCGCATTGTCCGGGGGTGGTGTCGGAAGCAGGGGAAAAACAATCGGTGATTTGAGAGTGGATCTTATGTACACCGACGGTGAACCTGAATGGCACCTGTGTCATCAATCGAAAACAGATGTTGAAGTGGAAGGGAGCTGGATCGAGATAAGCGGAAAACCGCATATCACCCCCTCTCCACGGGTTGCCGATATTTCGCCTTCTCAGAAGGAGTTGTCACATTTCCCCCTGAGTTCGTTTTTCGCTGATGCGGGTGACAAGGCAGCTCAGGTCGGCAACGCCGTGCATGAGTTGTTTGCACAGGTGCAAGATTTACGAAAGGCGGATGTGAAGGCCATTACCGACCGTCTGAGGGCGGGTGGGCTCTATCCGGAGGAGACTGTCGGGGAAGCAGTTGCTCTGTTTGAGTCCTGCTGTGGTGACGAGGGCATTGCCGCACTTCTGTCTTTAGGAAAGAATCACGCTGTTTTCAACGAAAAAAGACTATCCGCGGTTATCGACGGGCGCATGATAAACGGAATCGTGGACCGGTTTGTAATAGAGCTGGATGAAAACGGCTCTCCGGTTTCGGCTTTTATCATGGACTACAAGACCAACCGGGTGTCAACCGATTCAGAGATAGAGGAGGCGAGCCGTCAGTACGTTCCTCAGCTTGATGTGTATAGAAGGATGGTTGCGATGCTTACCGGGCTGGAGGTAGAGACTGTCAGGTGCGGTCTGCTGTTCGTGAGGCCCCGGAGATATGTCGAGCTTGCATTCGAGGAGATGGCCGCGGCGGGGTAGAAGAACAGAATAGTTAGTATTGTCAGTTCCTGCAAACGAACATGACTCTTCATCCGCTCACACTGCCTGTACTGAG
>JBKHHW010000181.1:0-6253 GCA_046538945.1 Chitinispirillaceae bacterium
CAACCAGGCACCCCAGGGTGTTCTCCAGCTTCTCAGGTAAGTTTCAGCTTTCTGAAACTATGGTGCGGTACGGCCGGGGGGGATCCCTCCGGCCTTTTTTCGATGGAGATGGTTCTTGATATCGGTTGGTTCTTTTGGTATAGTAATATTCGGATCTGCTTCTGGTATGAAGTGCTTGAATACGGAAGATCTGATAGTTTGATTCCCTTAATACTGAATGAGTTAAAGTTGCCGGAAAATATTAGTTCAGTTTCGAAATTACCGGTCGATATATTATAATAGACCGAAATCCCAACAGGAGTGACTATTATGAAAATCGGATCAGTCACTGCAGCATCCCTGGACTCTGCTCATCTGACACCCGGTAATTCTTCTGGTGCCACTGAAGTGCAGCAGCAAACAGCTACTGCTGCCGCGGAAATTCAGAAGAAAACGGAGTCGGCTCAGCAATCCGTTGAAAAAGAGTGGGAGCTGATGGAAAAGCCCATCGAGCAGGCCAACCAGTCGCTCAAGGCTTATGACCGGAGGATCGACCGTAGCGTGCACGATGTAACCCGCACGGTCATGTACACTATCACCGATACTAAAACAAACGAAGTTATCGCCGAGTATCCGCCCAAAAAAATTCAGGACATGATAGCCAAGATGTGGGAGCTTGCGGGATTATTCGTGGATGAAAAAGCCTAATTTTAACAGGATTTCGAGCATATGGATACCTTAAGACTTACCGGAATGGCCACGGGCCTGGATACAGAACAGATGGTCAGAGATCTGTCTAAAGCTCAAACTGTCAGAATCGACACGGTGAAAAAAGATAAACAGCTCGTCTTGTGGAAACAGGAGGCGTATCGCGATATCATCGGCAAAATCAATGATTTCACGGACAGCCACTTCAATCTGGTGAATTCCGACACCAATTTCAGATCCCCCAACGCGTTCGCTAAATTCGACTATGACATAAAGCTTGCCGGTGAAGCTACAAGTGCGGTTGAAGTCACCGCCAATGGAGATCTGAAGGATTTTGATCAGACTATCCAGTCCGTTTCCCAGCTGGCCACAAAGGATACCTGGACCGGAGACGCGCTTAATCTCAGGGGAATAAAGAGCAGTGGATTCTCTATAGATAACTTCAAGAGCACGCTTGGGACAGAGGATTTTGAGGTGGCGCTCGCAGTTGATGGAACCACCCGCACTGTTCAGCTAAGCAATGCCGATGTCCAGGCGATGACCAGCGTTGATGATCTGGTTGCTGCTCTTAATAGTGAAATCGGAGCCCAGTTCGGGGCGGATTTCGGAAACATAGTATCCAAGTCTGATATCAACGGCAATGATGAGCTGGTTATAGACAAAAACGGCAACACGATCAGAATCATGGAGCAGATCGGTTCCGCTGCCTCGATGGAGGCTCTCACCGTCACTTCCGGTGCGGGAAATCTGGATTTCGAGGATAAGAGTATTTCGGAGCTGTTCGATTTCACCGGAACAGATCTCTCATCCATCGATATAAACGGCACGACAAACCTCGGCATTACGGAAGATGACACCATAGCGGAACTGATTTCAAAGGTGAACACATCTGATGCAGGTGTGACACTCAGCTACAATGCGGATTCGGACAGCTTTGTTTTAGAAAGCGCGAATGAGGGTTCAGCCAACGATATCAGCCTGGCTGCGGGAGATACCGAAAACTTCTTTGCCCAGCTGGGAGTGGCGGACGGCCCCGACAGGGTCCGCGGGCAGAATGCTCATCTGACTCTCAACGGGGTCGATATCGTAAAAACATCCAATTCGTTTAGTATGGATGGCATGGCCATCTCTCTTAAAGAGACCTACGACGGTTCGTCCGGTGACATTTCCATCAATGTCAACAAGGATTCCGATGCCATTATCGATAATGTCAAATCCTTTGTGGAGGAGTACAACGGGGTTATAGGGGATCTCCAGGACAGGATCAGCGAGAAAAGAAACAGAGACTATCCTCCACTGACAGAAGACCAGAAAAAGGAGCTGAGCGAAGAGGAAATCGAGAAATGGGAGGCTATCGCCAAGCAGGGTCTTCTGGGAAATGATCGGGAACTGCAGAATCTGGCTAACCAGATGCGACGTGCTGTGTACGAGAAAGTGTCAGGCGTGGGCATAAGCATGGCGGAAATCGGGATAACCACCTCATCGAACTACAAAGAGGGCGGAAAGCTCATCATTGATGAAGCCAAGCTCAACTCAGCAGTAGAAAACAGGTACGAAGAAGTTGTGGATCTGTTCACCGCTCAATCTGATAAGTCATATACCGATTCGGCCAACAAGCAAGAGCGTTACAATGAAAACGGTGTCGCCAACAGACTGAATGATATTTTCCAGGACGCTGTCAGGACAACCAGGGATTCCAACAACAAGAAAGGGTATCTGGTTGAAAAGGCCGGAGTTGAGAATGATGCGACAGCTTTCAACAATGCCCTTCAGAAGTCTGTAAATCGCTACGACAAGAGAATAAATCTGCTCCTTGAACGTCTTCAGGATCAGGAAGATAGGTATTATGCCATGTTCGCCAGATTGGAAACCGCCATGGCGCAACTTCAGAATCAGTCCTCCATGTTCATGCAGCAGCTCGGAACGGGCGGGGGTCAATAAACCGTGACCGTAAAAGAATATCTGGAAGCAGTACTTGAAAAGACAGTCCATATCAACGGTGGAATCAAAGCCGGGGATATGGACATTGTGTTGAAAGCCCTCGGGGCCAGGGAGGAGATGATCGAATCCTTTGGCCAGAACAGAATCAACACCTCTGATCCCGTTCTTTTACAGATTGCACAAAAGATTCAATCAGTTGATGGAGAGAACAGGCGTCTTCTCAGGGATTCGATGAAGAGCTGCGAGTCGGAGATGTTCGAGGTGAGGCGCCGGCTGATGGAGGTCGAGACGGGGAAAAAGGCCGCGGAGCAGTATCATCTTGCAGGCGGTGGTTCCCGGGGGGCAATGTTTGATCTGAAGCGGTAGGGTAGTTCCCTGGAGGTGAATATTCAGGATAAACCTGCTCACCTCCGGAGACGTCTGATATTCCTTAGTGCTTAATTGCAGGTATATGGACCGGAAAAAAGCTGTTCTAGCCGTCCTTGCTGTTTATTCCTCCAATACGCAATATTTTCGAATAATCCACCTGTATCATTTTGTTTTCTTCCGGTTCATCCATGAATGAAACCTTGAGTACATCCCCCGCCCGGATAAACGAGTTTCTCATTCCGTTCAGAGATTTGATAATTTCCACACTCTGTCCGGTCTTCACGGCTATGGAGGAGAGTGTCTCACCTCTGGCCACCACATAATGTCCCTTTGAATTATGCTGCTCTCTTTTCCATAGGCTGTCTGGAGCATTCATGGCGGCAGCAGCTACCTGTTTGGGAGATATGCGGGAAAGATCTATCCGCAGGCTGTAGCCCGCGGGGATGGGGAGATTCAGCTCATACACTTCGGGAAGTATTGCCGGGTTGTGCTCCATTATACTCTTCTTTGATATCCCCAGGATTCTGCTTATCTGTTCTGTATTCATATTATAGTTAAGAAGCAAGTCATAGTAGTTTTTTCTGCTGTCAAAGGAAACAGTGTCGAAATACGCTTCCGGCCTGAGTGCGATCTGGCAGGCGGCGATGAAGCAGCTGTAGAAGTTTTTGGAGGCGAACTGAAAAGAGGGACTTTCATATTCGTTGGCGATTACTCCCAAATCTGTCGATCCCACTGATTCCACCGCCCTCGTTATGCCAGCAACTCCGTGATTGTAGGCACTCAGGGCCAGAGGCCAGCTTCCCAGCTGCTCGTATGCCCACTTGAGGTACAATCCCGCGGCTCTGGTGGAGAGAATGGGGTCGCGCCTTTCGTCGATATGGGAATCTATCCGCAAAAACTGCCGTCCGGTTGCGGGCATGAACTGCCATAATCCTGCCGCTCCCACTTTTGAATAGGCATCGTAGTTGAATGAGGATTCCACATGAGGCAAAAAGGCCAGAAGGGAGGGTATTTCCAGCTCCTTGAATATGGAATGAATGGTGTCCATTAAGGCTCCTGACCTCCTGATCCCCTCCAGAAACCTTTCCCGTTGTCCCAACTGAAAGCGTATGCGCTTTTGGGCCCCTTTGAAATGCTCCGGAGCGTGTATTTCAAAAAGTCTTTTTATTCTGCGCTCCCGCATCGACAGGGAGATATCGGGGCGGCTTTCTATATTTTTTAAGAGCCGGGCGATTTCCTTGCGCTGTTTGTTCAGGTGGGAATTCAGGTCTCTTTCCAGTAAATCTTTCACATTTATTGTGTCATAGATGACAAGGGGGTAATCGCGGTCGTGCAGCACACCTTCTGTGAGAGATATTTCGGTATAGATCAGCCTCCAGAACTCCACATTGTCCTCAAGGCTGGAGGGCAGGGGAAAGAGAGCCGGGTCTATGGAAGCTCTTGTGATTCCTGAAAAAAGGAGCAGGAAAAAAGCAATGCCCAGAGGTGAACTTTTCATGATTTTTCCCGGTGTGAGGTGTTTGGTATGAAACTCAGCCTCCGCAATTATTCTGCCATGCCGGGGAATGCCCGGTGAGCTGGCGTTCGACTTTCCCCAAAAGGTTTCTCTCCCCAATTTCGAACCTGCCAAACGCCTCTCCCGCGTTTATTATATTTCTATGATATAGCAGACTCTTGATCATTCTTTCGGCAAGCGTAACACAAACCGCTTCCTTCGGATCATACGGAAGGCGAATATGAGTAATCCGCAGATGTCAGAACGTTTGGAAATGGTGCGCCAGAGGATCGCGGGCGCCTGTGCCAAAGCCGGGCGCAAGCCCGACTCGGTGCGCCTCATTGCGGTTACCAAAAACCACCCCGCATCCACGCTTCAGGACCTGATTGACCTGGGGGTTCGTGACCTGGGAGAAAACAGGGTCCAGGAGATCGAGCAGAAAGTGCCTCTGCTCAAAGGCGAATTCACCATGCACATGATCGGGCATCTTCAGACCAACAAGGCGCAGAAGGTGCTGCCGCTTGTGGATTGGATCCAGTCGGTGGACAGAGAAAAGCTGATAAAAAGGCTGGAAACGCTTATCGGGGATGGGCCCAAAAAGAAGGTGCTTCTCGAGGTGAATACCTCCGGTGAGGAGGCCAAGTCGGGGTGTTCGCCCGATGAGTGCGCCGAGCTGTGCGGACGGTTAAGGGAAAGCAGCGCTCTCGAGTTGAGAGGGCTTATGACTATCGGTCCTCTGGGTGGAGATGAGGCGGCGGTTCGCAACGCGTTTTCACACCTTCGTTCTCTGGCGGAGAAGAACTGTTCTTTTCTGGAAAAACCGGAGATTTCCATGGGTATGAGCGGTGATTTCGGGTGGGCCATAGAGGAAGGGGCTACTATGGTGAGAATCGGAACTCTTCTGGTTGGTGAAAGAAGGAGGATGTGATGTCACCTGTCGGTCTGGTTCATCTGGTTTTCCGTGCCGCGAGTATACTGATATTTGCCAGGGTGATTTTGTCCTGGATCCCCTCGGTGCAGAACAGTCCGGCGGGGGAGTGGGTGTACCGGCTGACCGAACCGCTCCTTGAGCCGCTCAGGAGGCTTATACCCTCAGGATCCATGGGTATCGATTTTACACCCATAATAGCGCTGTTGCTTTTGCGGGTGCTTGAGTTCATTGTGGTACAGATGCTTTTAGCTCTATAATAAAAACACACGGGAGTGGAAATGCGCATAACACCTCTTGACATCAGAAAACAACCCTTTCCCCGGGCTTTCAGGGGATTCGATCCTGATGCGGTGAACAGCTTTCTTGAGATGGTGGCCGGGGAGTATGAAGTCATCATTCATCAGAACAGCGAGTTCGCCACTCAGATTAAGAGTCTGGAGCAGAAGCTCGAGGCCTACACCAAAATTGAAAGGGTTCTCAACGAAACACTGCTGAGTGCCCAGAAGGCAACCGATGAGGCGAGGGTGAATGCGCAGAAAGAGGCCGAGCTTATCATCAAGGATGCCATGATCAGGGCCGACCGGTACGAAAACGAGGCCCGGCACAGAGTGAACCAGCTTGAAAGCGAGCTTATTTCTTTGCGCAATCAGCGCGACAGTTTCCTGGCCAGATTCAAGGCCATGCTTTCCACTCAGCTCAATCTGGTTGAGGTGATAAGCGGTGAACTCCGTTCGAACCGGGATGAGCAGTCCCTGTCTGACCTGGCGGATGATTCCGAGGATGATACACTCGACGAGGTTCCGCCTCAGCCCAATATCCTGGGTTAGTAA
>JBKHHW010000182.1:0-6225 GCA_046538945.1 Chitinispirillaceae bacterium
CAAAAGATACGTATATTGTCACAGTTCGGAATAAAGAAAGCCATCAGATTTAGCGAACCATTGTTGATAAAAGACCCATACGTTTCACAATATTTGTTGCGGATATCTAAGCACAAATTGTCAAAAAGGTGGCAAAGTAAATACACATACCGGAAGGGTGGAGAAGAGAATAGGCCAGTATGGCAGTTAACAGTAGCGGTATGTTTGCCGTATCGGTGAATTCATCGAAAAAAGGCCCGCTACAGTGCCCCGGCTTCAGGAAAAAACAATAGTTTTGTTTTGAAAACGGATAATCCTGTGTTCAGAATACAGCCCGATCGCATTCGCCAAAGCCAGCTTTTCCAGATTCTTTCCCTTTTTCTTCATCATTTTTTCATCATCCCGATGAGAAACCCTCTCCACGACCTGCTCGATGATGGGTCCCTCGTCAAGATCCGCGGTCACAAAATGGGCAGTGGCCCCGATAACCTTCACTCCGCGGTTGTAGGCCTGACGGTAAGGATTGGCGCCTTTAAAAGAGGGAAGAAAGCTGTGATGTATGTTGATGATATCTTTTTTGTATTCGCTTAAGAGAAAGGGTGAGAGAATCTGCATATACCGCGCCAATACCAGAAAATCTGATGTATCCTTCGCAATTCTGAGAATTTCCTTCTCCTGCTCCCGCTTATCATCACCTACGGGCACATGGTGAAAAGGTATCCCGAACTGCTCAACGAGCCCTCCTACATCAGGATGGTTACTGATGACAAAGGGTATGTTCACCCTCAACTCCCCGCTCCTCCAACGGTATATCAGATCAAACAGACAGTGATCCTGGCGAGAGACCAGTATTCCCATATTCATCACTGTACTGGCGTAATGAATCTGCCACTTTGCATTTATCTGCGAAGCAATCACCCCGAAATCCGATCCGATCGCCTCACGGCTTACCTTTTCCGGATCAAAAAGAAACTCCACTCTCATGAAAAACGTGGGGCTTTCAGTCCCGAAAGAGTGCTGGTCAGATTGAATGATATTAACATCGTGCCGGAAAAGAAAACTGGATATTTTGGCAACTATTCCCTTTGTATCGGGACATCTAATAAGTAGTGTCGCTGTTTCCATCTGTTCTCGAACCAATCGAATGAAATATGAATTGAAACGCAGATTACCTTTTCAAAGTTTCTCCAGCCTTTTTTCCGGAACCGACATGCCAGAAAAGTACCTCCGAGCAGGTAAACAATCCCAAAAGAATCCAAAGTACATAGGACCAGACGTTGTTGGCCAGATCTCTGATCTGTTCCAGAAACTTTGAGGCTTTAAAATAATAAATGTTTTCAGGGTAATCCTCAGAGGGCGGAACAAACAGCATCTCACTTTCGGATGGATGCCAGGTTACTGCCAATTCAAAAGATTCTCCCCCGGCAGGAACAAGTTTATAGAGACCGGGCTTGTCGACAGAAACGAAAGGCTGAGTCGACCAGGTGGAGACCAGCTTTTCGTTTTCATCGTAAAGAGCGGCATCCTGCTCTCTACCGTAGAAAGGATTATGTTTGGAATAGCCGGCATACCAGATCTCCTTGAGACTTCTTTCTTTAAGAAGTGCCTGCTGAGCGAGCCTGTCGACAAGCGGAAGGTAAAAACCAGTTTCGCACAGATTATTTGCGGATGTCACACCCAGAGGACTGGAAAGAACTATCCATCTGCCGCTTTCCACCGTAAGCTGCGATGCAAGAACTCCTCTGTTTTCAAGACCGACCAGCACATTCCCCGCCAAAGGATTCAAATACCTGTATATCCGGGCATTCTGCGATCTGACACCGGGAAAACCCTGCCAGAGCTCCGACACCGTATCAGTCAAAACGGGGTGAACACCTTTCTCAAGCTCCTTTATAGACATTGAACCTGCAATCCGTTTCCTGAGAAGTCCTGAAACAAAATCATGCTCAGCATCCGGATCCAGACAAAGCACGATACCTTTTTCTGCTACTCCACTTCCACTCAGAAACGACTCCAGCATCCGTGAATGGCCGCCGAAACCGTTTACTATTACAAGATCGGCACTGTTGAGATCATCATAGGTAAGTTCCCCACCCTCTTTTAGCTCTATCGGCTCCCAGCTTCCCGGGGACACTTTCAATGCCGCGGCGATCACCTTGTTCTGTTCGCGACTCCCCACAATCAGAACGGAACGGCTCCGCTCTACCCGGGGAGAGAAATGATCAGTGTTGTCGAATGCAAGCGGATCATCCAGCTCGAGCCCGATCTTTCCTGAAGATCCCGAGACTTCCGTGGGCACGCTCAACACAACTCTCGCCGAATCATCCTCCTTCACATCCACCCGAACCTGTCCCGCCCGCAGGGAGGAAAAAAGCGCGGCCACTCTCGCCGAATCGACCCCCCTACCCCTGGCGTGAACTTCAGCGGCAATCTTTGACCCTCCGCCGGGTTGCCCAACCACCTTTACAGAATGATTCCAGGCCTTATCCGGAGAAACCGAAACACATACCACCGTCTTTCCAAGCGAAACGATCTTTTCCGAAAGAGAATCAAGTACATCAGCCGTACTCTTCTGGAAATCACTCACCAGCACCAGCGATGACTTCTCACTCTTCTCCTCATACAAGTATGTTTCCACGGCTCTTTTGAGATCCACGGGACCAAAGCGAGTTTCAAGGTCAGCCTCTTCTCCCCGGCTAATCTGAATAAAATGACCATTTGAATGATGATAATTGAAGTGTTTCACCGATGAAGGCAGTGTGGCGACGAAGGAATCCAACACGGCACCCGCATTCTCGATCAGCGTCTTTCCATTTTCCACATATTCCATGCTTACCGTAGGATCCACCCAGGTGTATACAACCGACCGGGGATCCTGCAGTTTAACAAGAGGGTTTTCCCTGTTGTATAATCCTGCAAAAATAAGAATGAGTGTTGATATCAGAAGCAGACGGGTGAGAAGCAGAAGGATTCGGCGGATGTTTTTTGCCCGCGAAGCGCTTTGAGCGGACGCTGAAAAGAAGCGAAGTGTGGATATATCAAGCCGTTTGACACTTCTCTGCCTGAAAAGATGAATGAAGAGCACCGCCCCCAGAATCAGGGCTGCCCAGAGGTAAGCCGGCTCAAAGAAAGACAATCCGTTCAGAGAAGCCGCCTCCTTTTCTCCATAACACGCATGAGCGCTTTGTGAAAAGGTTCTGCAGTCGTGACTACCTCGAAATCGACTTTCAGCTCCCGCGCCGCCGCTTCAAGTCTGCCGTGATGCTCCGAAAGCCCCCGGTTGAAGTACTCCGCAGCGGTTTCAGGATCAAGCATCACTTCCCGACCGGTTTCAAGATCCCTCATTTTATACACAGATTTACCGTCGAAATTGAGTTCGAAAGGATCGGCGATACACACCACCATCGTGTCCTGACGCTTGAACCGCAGATGCTTCAGTCCCATTATGATCTGTTCAGTATCATCGAACAGATCCGACAATATGATGCTCATCCCCCGCTTGTTCAGCATGGAAGCCACATGGTTTATCACCTCGCCGCAGCGGGTCTGAGTCTCCGGTTTTGCCCCCTCCAGCACTGTAAGAATATTTTTAAGCTGCACGTTTGTCGACTTGGGCGGCAAATAGGTTCTGACCTTCTCGTCAAACGCCGCAAGTCCCACCGCATCCTTCTGACGGACAAGAATCCAGGCAAACGATGCCGCAAGCGTCCGCGCGTAATCAAACTTGCTCATCGGCCCCGTGCCGAAAGCCATTGAAGCGCTTTTATCCAGGAATATGTGAGCGGAAAGATTGGTTTCATCCTCGAAAAGCCGCACCACACTCTTATCCGACTTTGCAAACTTGCGCCAGTCTATTTTACTGGCCGGCTCCCCCTGAAGATACGGACGGTACTCAAGAAATTCAGAAGAGAATCCATGAAAAGGACTCTTGTGAAGGCCCGCAATAGTCCCTTCCACTATCATTTTGGCACGCAGCTGCAGATTACGGACAGGCGCGAGCTGCTCGGGGTTCAGTACGGCGAATGAGTTCATTCCCGTAAACCTCTGCTAAACCACATGACGTTCTCTCTCCCGAAGGTAACCCTTTGTCTTCTGCTGGATGATGCTTTCGGCGCGCCTGCGCTGATCCTGGTCCACTACCACTTCAGCAATCTGCTTTCTCAACTCCGCCATATCTTCCTTATTAAAGGATGATACAAAAAGGGAATCGGGATACGCAATCTGAAGTTTTTTGCGGATGAAAGGATCGTCAACCAGATCGACTTTATTAAACACGATCATCTTCTCCACATCCTGAGCCCCAAGTTCCGCAAGCACGGCGTTCACGGTCTCGAGCTGCTGATCTACCCACTCACTCGATGCATCCAAAACCAGAATAAGCAGATCCGATTCCGCCGCCACACTCAGCGTACTGCGGAATGAAGCCACCAGATCGTGAGGCAACTTGCGCAAAAATCCAACGGTATCTGAAATGACAACAGTGCCCGCTCCCGGGATGTAGGCGCGCCTGGTCGCGGTGTCAAGAGTGGCAAAAAGCTTGTTCTCAACCAGCACATCCGAACCGCACAGAGAATTCAGCAGAGATGACTTTCCCACATTCGTGTACCCCACCAGTGATGCCTTGAAAACGCCCCGTCTTCCCTTGCGCTGAACCATACGATTCTTCTCTATCTTGTGAAGACGATTCTTGAGATCACCGATCTTTTTCTTCACAAGCCGCCTGTCCACCTCGAGCTGCTTTTCACCGGGACCTCTGGTTCCGATTCCGCCGACCTGCTGTGAAAAGTGGGTCCAGGCGTGAGTGAGCCGGGGATAAAGACTCCGCATCTGCGCAAGCTCAACCTGCACCTTCGCCTCCACCGTCCTGGCATGAAGCGCGAATATGTCCAGAATGAGCTGGGCACGGTCAAGAACCTTGCCCTCTATGATTTTCTCGATGTTGCGCACCTGACCAGGTGAAAGCTGTGCATCAATGACCAGAGTCTTTACATTCTGAGCTCTCATTGCAGAACGGATTTCGTAAAGCTTTCCTTCACCCAGATAAGTGGATGCCACCGGGCTTTCCCGCTTCTGGATAAAAGTCTGGGCCACCTCCGCATCGGCTGTCCGACACAGCATGGCCATCTCCTGCATATCCTCCTCGAACAACCCGGGGTTGTCATCGGAAGTCAGCAGTCCGGCAATTATCACGTTTTCGAGATTCTTTTTATTGGTAATCATATACTTATATTACGATTTAAGCCTATTTATAGTCTTTCCCTGCCGCACGAAGCCGCACGCCAGCCTCCCTCTGGGAAGGTGTGAGCGTGAGGATATCCGCTCCGGTTTCGGTAACCAGAACAGTATGTTCAAACTGTGCCGAAAGCGACTTGTCCTTAGTGGTCACAGTCCAGCCATCCTTGCGGCTGGTTATTACCTCGTAGCCCCCCAGGTTTATCATGGGTTCAACGGTGAAGGTCATCCCGGGCAAAAGAACCGTATCCTCGCAGTCAGGATCGACATGATGATAAATAGTAAAATACTCGTGAAACCGCTTCCCTATCCCATGCCCCGTATACTGCCTCACCACGGAACAGCCCTGTTTTTTGACATAAGGCTCGATCGCCTCCCCGATGGCGCAGAGCGAATTTCCGGGCTTCACCGCATCGATTCCCAAAATCAGTGCCCGTGCGGTGACCTCAACCAGATGACGCGCCTCCTCTGAAACCTCGCCCACCATAAACGTTTCGGATGAATCCCCGTAGAAGCCATCCACAATCGAAGTGAGATCGACATTCACTATGTCCCCCTCCTCCAGCTTTTCATCCGGGGAGGGGATTCCATGACAGACCACGTTATTGCGGGATACGCAGCAGGATTTGGGATACCCTCTGTAGCCGAGAGTGGCGCATTTATGACCATGCCGGACGGTGTACTCATGCACCAGACGGTCGATCTCCTCAGTGGTGATACCGGCTTTGATGAAGGGGCGGATGTAATCGAGGACCTCTCCGTTAAACGCCCCAGCGCGGCGCATTCCCGCGATCTCTTCGGGGGTTTTGACTCCCTTTGCTCTGGGTTCAACCGGTTTTCGATTCTCCTGATCGGAAAAAAGATGACACTTCTTGTATTTCTTCCCACTACCACACCAGCAAGGATCATTGCGCTCAATCATCGTACTACCGGATATCCTTTCCAAATATTAATCGTGCAAGTTCTTTGAAATCATGAGTATATAATACATTATGACGGGAGAATTACGAATTA
>JBKHHW010000045.1:0-20976 GCA_046538945.1 Chitinispirillaceae bacterium
AACGGCCAACGGTAAACGGCCAACGCATCATTTTTTAGCTTTCCGCTGTGCATCTTTAGTATTTTCGAATTCTTCGTTACTTGTAAGGAGAATATTTATGGAAGAAGAACTGTGTCCGTGTGGATCTGGAAGCACTTACGACAAGTGCTGTGAACCGATAGTTTTTGGAATGCGCCCGGCAGCTACTGCCGAGGAGCTCATGAGGGGCCGCTACACCGCTTATGCCAGGGGCGTGGTGGAGTTTATCCTTTCCTCCACTCATCCCGACAGGCGGGCGGAGTGCGATGAGAAGGCGATCAGGGCCTGGTCGAACAATTCAGTATGGCAGGGGCTTGAGATCCGTTCCACGTACATGGGCGGTCCCGAGGACACGATGGGTGAGGTGGAGTTCGTAGCTCAGTATACCGAGGATCGGGTGAAGAAGACTCTTCATGAAACCGGTACCTTCAAGAAGATTGACGGCAGTTGGTACTATATGGATGGGAGAATTCACCCTCCGAAGCCGTTCGTGCGTCAGGAGAGCAAGGTGAACCGCAATGATCCCTGTCCCTGCGGCAGCGGAAAAAAATACAAGAAGTGCTGCTTTTAAGTCGGACCCTTCCGATCAATGGATGAAAAAAAGGCCTTTCAGAAGAAAGGCCTTTTCTGCTTCGACTTTAAGAATTCTTACTCAGGTTTGATTGCTTCCACAGGGCAGCTTTCCGCGCATGCTCCGCAGTCGGTGCATTTTGAAGCATTGATAGTGTAGGGAGTTCCCTCTTCGATAGCTTCGACGGGGCATTCAGGAAGACAGCTTCCGCAGGCAAGGCACTCTTCAGTAATTTTGTAGGCCATTGTATAACCTCCTCACTTGGTGTTTGTTGGCTTGGAATCTGAGAGTTTTCTCAGGAGAGTAAGTATACTATCTGCAGAGAAAAAACACCAGAATTTGATAATCTGATTCTGATGCTGCAGTTTCAGTAAAAAACGGATTGATCGGGGATTTATTGTGGGCCTTTTTGGGAACGTAATATTTGGTTTCGGACCGGCATGTATCAGCTGAACAGAGATTCTGTTCAGGCCTAGAAGAAGGTAGATATCGATTTTTGACGTTCGGTTGAGGGTTTTCACCCGATGAAACGCCGTTTCTAACGATAGATTAGGGGTTTTCACTCGATGTAATGGCGTTTCTAACGCTTGGTTGAGGGTTTTCACTCGATGCAATGGCGTTTCTAACGCTTGGTTGAGGGTTTTCTGCACTCAAAACGATCATCCTTTTGGCGTAATGAGCTCAAAATCACCCCCAAATCCCCTTTCGCTATTCATTTTGGCCCTCCCCCTCTTCAATCCTGATGTTCCTGATTATATAATGAAGGCTCAATACGTCAGAAATGTGAGAAGTCGGGTGGTATATAATGGAACAAACATCGGGAAATATCTCTGAAATAGAATATCTCAAGCATCAGAACAGGGTTCTGCGTGCTGTCCGGGATGTGAACAGACTGATTCTCCGTGAAAACGAAAGATCGCGTCTGATGAACGGAATATGCGCAATTCTGGCACAGGTTCCGGAATGCGGGAATGCATTCATAGTTCTTCTGCAGGATGGAAAACCTGCTGAGTACTATTATTGCGGTTTTGAAGATGAGTTTGCATCGATGGCAGATGCTCTGAAAGGAGACACTCTTCCCAAATGCATGCAGAAAGAACTCAATCAGGAAAAAACAGTTGTATGCAATGGCAAAGAATGCCCGGATTGCCCACTGGTTTACAGTTACGCCGGACATTCCGGGTGTATCTCCCGGCTTCAATGCGAAGGCGAAACTTACGGTTGGATAGGTATTTCGGTACCGGAAGAGTATGTATCCAGAGATGAGGTGGTGGGAATTTTTTCCCAATTGGCTGATGATATCGGTCATGCGCTGTGGGCTAAAGTTGGAAAGCCGGATTGTCGAAACGTTGAAGGAAGGTATGAAGCGATACTCAACTGTACCAGTGATGCCGTAATCGAGGCGGATTCGGATGGTAGAATAAGGTTGTTCAATCCGGGTGCTGAACGGATTACCGGCTATTGCTCCGAAGAAGTTGTGGGTCAGCCGCTTTCGATTCTCTGTCCGAAGGAACTGGTGAATGAACAGAATGAGATGTTGCACAGGGTTCTTGATGAGCAGACACTTCAGAACTACGAAGCGAAGCGTCTGAGAGCGGATGGGCAACTGATGGATGTGGATGTGACGGCGGATGTCGTTAAGGACAGAAGGGGGCAGCTGCAGGGAATCATCATTGTCGCCCGGGATATTACCGATCGCAAAAAGATGGAGGCATCACTCAGGGAAAACGAGATGTGCTTACGGCAGATCTATGAAAATATGGAAGTCGGTGTGGCTCAAGTGTCTCTGGAATCCCGCTTTATAGCTGCAAACGAGGCCTACTGCCGCATGTTGGGGTATGAGGAGTGTGAATTGATCGGAATGCATATTAGTCAGATAACCCATCCTGATTTCCTTGAAAAGAATATAGAGCTGCAGTCACAATTAACTGAGGGAAAAAAGGATCATTACCGGCTGGAGAAAAAATATATCCGCAAGGATGGGCAGGTAGTCTACGGTATACTGGATGCAAATCTGATACGGGATTCTGAGGGTAAGCCGCTTTACGGTTTCTGCAGTTCTGTTGACATTACAAAGCGAAGAGAAGCCGAGGATGAAAAGAATAAAGCTCTGGAGGTGGCAACTTTCAGAACAAAAGAAATGGAAACCCTGTTTAGAGGAGCCAAACTGGTTCTGGAGGAAAGCAGTTTCGAAACTGCTGCACGAAAAGTATTCGATTCCGCCCGGGAGATGACTGGCGCCAGAGTGGGGTACATTGGCGTTCCGGATGAGAAGAGCGGCGAGAAGAAGGCGCTCTTTCTTGAAACCGACGGAGTGCCTCATTGTAAAGAGCCACAGTTTCCCCAACCGATTCTTGATCTGCAGTCAGAAGTTTATGAAACAGGGCAGGCGCTTTATCAGAATGATTTCAGGTGGGCAGACTGCCTGCCTGGTGGTTGCATCCATCTGCGCAATGTCTTGTTCGCTCCCATGGTGGTGAATAATGAAGTATTAGGGGTAATCGGTCTTGCAAACAAGAAGGGTGATTTCGATGAAAACGACAAACGCATCACTGAGGCACTTGGGAATCTGGCGGCACTGTCTCTTAAAAACAGCAGATCTGTAAAAGAACTGAGGGAGAGTCAGACTAGTCTTCGTTATTTGTTCAATAATATGAGTTCTGGTGTTGTCGTGTATGAACAAGTTGAGAATGGCAGAGACTTTCGCATCTTTGATTTCAACCCTACTGGTTTGAAGCGTGCAGGTCTTAGAAGGGAAGAAGTCATCGGTAAATATTTGTCGGAAGCGTTCCCTGGGGTCATAGGAACGAAAATGACGGATCTACTCCGTAAGGCTCATATGAGCGGGGAACCACAGTATCTGCCATTGACGGAATACAAGCATGAATGTCATCATTTCTGGATTGAGAGTAGGATTTTCAGGCTGCCCTCAGGCAGGCTGGTGGCTCTGTTTGAGGATAAAACAGAGCAGATCCGTATGGAGCGGCGGCTAAGGCAATCGGAAAAAATGGAAGCATTGGGACAGCTGGCCGGAGGAATCGCCCACGACTTCAACAACATCATGAGTGCGATTATCGGCTTTGCAGAGCTAGGCCTCGATGATGTATCCGATGGCAGCAGACTGCAAAAGAACCTGAACCAGATTCTGAGTGCGGGCGAGAGAGCCAGACGTCTGGTCAAGCAGATATTGTCGTTCAGCATTCAGAGAGGCGATCTTAAAAAGCCTCAGTTGATCTGTTCTGTTGTCAATGAAGCCGTGGAACTGTTCCGCGGAACCGCCCCTCGTTCATTGGACGTTCAGTGCAGAATCACAGGTGATACTCTTCCGGTTCTGGCTGATGCCACCAGAATCCATGAAGCAGTTGTGAATCTCTGTTTCAACGCCGCCTATGCGGTAGGACAGAATGGCAGAATCGAGATCACTTGTGAGGAGAGGAGCATCGACTCACAACTGGAGGGGAGAATCGGCCCGATTGATCCCGGAATGTATTCTGTTATAGAGGTGAAGGATGACGGATGCGGAATGTCTGAAGTGGTCATGTCCCGAATATTCGAACCGTTCTATACGACAAAGAAAGTCGGTGAGGGTTCCGGGATGGGGCTTGCCGTTGTGTTCGGAGTCGTTAAGGGGCATGACGGCAATATAACCGTGAATAGTATACCTGGCCAGGGCACATCATTTAAGATATTCTTGCCGAAAACACAACAGAATGTCGAACCGAAACAGATACGGTCCGATCGGGTCCGGGGAGGAAATGAATCTGTTCTGTTCGTGGATGACGAGGAGGTGCTGTGCGATATGGCGGAAATGGCACTGGGCAGTTTGGGCTACAAAGTCACGACGTGCTGTGATGGAAAGCAGGCTCTTCAGGCGTTTAGAGAAGATCCGTTTGCGTTTGATATTGTTTTGACAGATCACTCAATGCCAGGGATGTCAGGAGTTGAGCTTTGCACCGAGCTGATTAGAATACGCAGGGATGTGCCCATCATACTCTGTACCGGATACAGAAAAGACTTCGAAGAAAAAAGTGCTTTCGAACCGGGTATCAGAGCGATCTGCATAAAACCGTTCCGCAAAAAGGAAATTGACAGCAAGATCCGTATGGTGCTCGATAGAGATAGTATCTGAGAAGACTTATGTATAGGCGGACTGTTCGGATCCGCATGCTCGATCTGAAAAGACGAACAGTGTGGGCGTCCTCCGTTGCGGATGGGAAAATCAGGGACGCTTAAGCCATTAGTGGTAAAGTAAGTCGGTCAAGATTGCCAAATATCTCAAATGCCAATCTTCCGTTTCCCTGACAAACAGGCTGGCTCCCGAATAGAGTCATCCTGTCTGTTCTTTTGAAAACATCACTTCTCCTGGTAAGCTCCGCACTCGAAATCCGTTTCACCTGCCTGATCCGCCCGGTTCAAGGTGCAGAGGATCTCTTCTTCCCCTCCCAGACCGTAGCTGCTGCAGCTGAGACAAAGTGGTGGTATCGGAACCAGATTTGGATCTATCCTGCTTCCGTCATCATTGAAGATACCTCCTCGAAAGATTTCCTCGTCCATGGCATACTCCTTTTAAAGTTACCAAAACGACTCACCTCTGAACAGTTCAGGGGTGAGTCAAAACGATATGCTTGATATTGTTGTAGCTTACCTTACCTTCAGATCAAGAGCATCTTTCCATGCCGAAACTTCAAGCGCTTTGCCCTCTGTCAGTTCTCCCGAAATAATCAGGCGTGACACCGGGCTCTCAAGCTCCTTCTGTATAACCCTCTTGAGCGGACGAGCTCCGTAGACCGGATCATATCCCTTCTGGGCAATCAAATCTTTGGCGCTGTCATCGATGCTGAATCCGATATGCATCGATTCAAGGCGGTCTCCGAACCGATCCGTCTGAATGGATACAATCTCCCGGATCTGCTCTCTGCCAAGAGGATGGAACACCACTGTTTCATCGACCCTGTTCAGAAATTCCGGTCTGAAGTGCTTGCGCAGTTCAGTCAGGACAGTGGTCTGAAGTCTGTCATAATCCTTCTGGCCGTTTTCAATAATAAACTGAGAGCCGATGTTGGATGTCATGATGATGATTGTATTCTTGAAATTTATCACCCTCCCCTGGGAATCGGTGATTCTGCCGTCATCCAGAATCTGAAGCAGTATGTTGAACACCTCCGCGTGCGCCTTTTCTATTTCGTCAAAAAGAACCACGGAGTAGGGACGCCGGCGCACTGCCTCGGTGAGCTGTCCGCCTTCCTCGTAGCCCACATATCCGGGAGGGGCTCCGGTGAGCCGGGAGACTGCGAACTTCTCCATGTATTCGGACATGTCTATGCGCACTATTGCCCGCTCGTCATCAAAGAGATTGAACGCCAGAGCTCTGGCCAGCTCGGTTTTTCCCACCCCGGTCGGTCCGAGGAAAATAAAGCTTCCTATGGGCCGATTGGGATCTTTCAGTCCCGCGCGGGCTCTCAGCACCGCTTCGGCGACCGCATCCACCGCCTCGTTCTGGCCTACGACCCGTTCGTGAAGGTGGCTTGAAAGGGTAAGAAGTTTCTCTTTCTCGCCCTGGACCAGCTTTGAAACGGGAATGTGTGTCCAGCGGCTTATAATAGAGGCGATATCTTCCTCCGTGACCTCTTCATTCAGTAACCGGCTGTTTTCATCCTGGGCCTTAAGCGCTTCCTCGGCTTCCACAAGCGACCGCTCAAGCTCCGGAATTCGTCCGTGGCGCAGTTCGGCAGCCCGGCTTAGGTTGTAGTCCCGTTCCGCTTTTTCCAGCTCCACTCTGGCCTGGTCTATCTGCTCCCGTATGCTCTGCAGTTTGGCCACCTTCGATTTTTCTTCCTCCCAGCGGCTCCTGAGTGCATTGACAGTCTCTTTCACGTTGGCCAGTTCCGACTGCAGCTTTGCAATCTTCTCCCTGGAGGATGGGTCCTTCTCTTTTTTCAGCCCGGTGATTTCGATTTCAAGCTGCATCTGCTTGCGGATCGATTCGTCAAGCTCTGTCGGGCTTGAATCCATTTCGGTACGCAGCTTCGCGGCGGCTTCGTCGATGAGGTCGATGGCTTTGTCCGGCAGAAACCTTTCTGTGATGTAGCGATCAGAAAGGGTTGCCGCGGCAATAAGGGCGCTGTCTTTGATTTTGACTCCGTGATGAACCTCGTAGCGCTCCTGTAAACCTCTCAGGATAGAGATGGTATCCTCCACCGAGGGCTGGTTTATAAGAACCGTCTGAAAGCGCCGCTCCAGAGCCTTGTCTTTTTCTATGTGCTTTCTGTATTCATCAAGAGTCGTGGCGCCGATCGCATGCAGTTCCCCTCTGGCAAGCATGGGCTTGAGCATGTTGCCCGCATCCACGGCTCCTTCCGCGGCACCGGCACCCACCACCGTGTGAAGCTCATCGATGAACAGAATGATATTGCCGCTCTCGACGACTTCCTTGAGCACCGCCTTGAGCCGCTCCTCGAATTCTCCCCTGAATTTGGCCCCCGCCACCAGAGATCCCATGTCAAGGGAAACAACCGAACGGTCCTTGAGTCCCTCGGGAACATCACCTTTGACTATGCGCAGGGCCAGGCCTTCCACGATGGCGGTCTTTCCCACGCCGGGATCTCCGATCAGGACCGGATTGTTCTTTGTTCTGCGGGACAGTATCTGCACGATGCGGCGGATCTCCTCATCGCGTCCGATCACCGGGTCGAGCTTTCCCTGACGGGCCGCCTCGGTCAGGTTGCGCGAGTACTTCTCGAGCGCCTGGAATGTGGCCTCCGGTTCCGGTGAGGTTATCCGCTGGGAACCCCTGAGGCTTCTGAGTGTCTCCAGGGTGGCGGCTACCGTGATCCCCAGCCTGGAGGCGAAGAGCCGTCCCTCTACGTCTTTGTCTATTATAGCCAGAAACAGATGCTCCACACTCACATACTCGTCTTTCATCCGGGAGGCGAGCCGCTGAGCTTCGGACAGCACGGCGGTGAGACTGCGGGATGCATAGGTCTGCACTCCCTGGCCGCTTACTACCGGTACCTTTTTGAGGAGTTCAGATGCGGTCGCTTCGGCATCAGTCCCCGATATTCCCATTTTGGAGAAAAGGGAGGGGATGAGACTGTCCCTCTGCTGCAGCAGTGCGAGCAGCACGTGGAGGGGGACCAGCTCCTGATGATTCATCTGGACGGCGATTTCCTGGGCGGAGGACAGTGCCTCCTGGGACTTTTTAGTGAATTTTTCGATGTTCATGGCACCCTCCTTTTTTGTCCGGCAAAAGGAAAGCAATCATTGTGCCAGGTTCCGGGGTGCGTGGTATAGTTTAAAGGAGCAGAGGGTATCGTTTTATTTCAGATCAGAAAAGGAGAAAAGGACTCAAAATGAAACGGTAGCAGCCGGAGCAGGAGTATCGTGAGAAGGTCCTGAGGGGGATCTATACTGATCTGGCGGATTCGGATCCCCGCAAGACGCTTTAGGAGAAATGGGTGAATGCCAGAGGTGCCATTGCCCGCTTGAACGCTGCGCAATAGAGATCAGGTTGGTTGATGAGCAGGAGTGTCCCGAGGCGGATCCGGCCGTTGTGGCCGCGGTTATGGTGCCGGTGAAGGCTTTGTGTGAGGAGAGGTTCAGTTTCCGGGAGGAACAGAAGAGGGCCGACACATTAAAACCGGAAGAACTTCTGTATGAGAATGTTGAATACGGGCACAACTGTGTTGCTAAAGATAAGGAGTATCTTCACCTTCCGGGAATGAATGAAGACAGATGTACCTCAACACAGTATGGCAGCAGTTGACAGAGAATTTTTCTTTACATTAGGCCCGACTTGTGATTCTTTTTTGAAAACTCTGGAAGCTCTGAATCGTAGAGGTGTTCTGGCCTGGCGTATTGTCGGCCACCTGGTTTCCTCTTCTGTCCGGTTGTCCATCGAAAATGTATACCGTAGGTTGTGCGGTACGGTTGGCCGACGGTCAGATGTTCATCTGATTCTACAGCAGATCTGCGTCCTCTCACAGCTTGCTGGCATATCTTTTGAACCTTACTCTGAAAAGAGGGTTCCATGAGGGCATTTCAGGGGAAGGTGGTGAATGTAATGCGGGAGAAAGTGGCTATAATCGGGTGTGGAAACGTGGGAGGAACAACAGCCTTCAGTCTGGCCTACAGGGGCAGAGCGGATCTGGTTCTGATTGAATCTCCTGAAAGGGAGGGTGTGGCAAAGGCCAAAGCGCTTGATATTCATCAGTCCTGCTCTCTAATGGAGAGCAGCATCGAGGTGACGGGGACAAGCGACTGGTCTGCTCTGGAGGGGGCCGATCTGTGCATCATAACAGCCGGCATGCCCCGCGGACCCGGCATGAGCCGGGAGGATCTGCTTTCGGCCAATTCATCCATCATGCGCCAGGTCTCTTACGAACTCAAGCGCCATGCGCCCGACTGCATAGTCATAGTGGTGACCAACCCCCTCGATGTGATGGCTTATCAGGTATGCCTTCACACCGGTTTTGATCCAAAACAGGTAATGGGAATGGCCGGTCTTCTGGATACGGCACGGTTCCGCACCTTTGTGGCTTCGGAGGTGGGGTGTTCGGTGAAATCGGTTCAGGCTCTGGTTCTGGGGGGACACGGAGACAGCATGGTGCCGGTGGTGAGTCACTGTTCTGTAAGCGGCATACCTATAACCCATCTTCTTTCTAATTCCCAGATCAGTCGCATTGTGCATCGTACCAGAAAAGGTGGAGAGGAGATCGTTTCTCTTATGGGGACGAGCGCCTATTATGCGGCGGCGCAGTGTCTGGCGGAAATGGTGGATGCGGTTCTGGGCGACAGCAAGAACCTGATCACAGCCAGTGCTTTTGTGGAAGGTCAGTACGGTATAGATGGCCTGTTTGTGGGAATGCCGGTCATTGTGGGACGAAGGGGAGTTGAGAAAGTGGTGGAGATAGAACTTGATGACAAAGAGCATGGGGCACTTCTCAAGAGTGCTTCTCTTGTAAAGGAGTCCGTCGAGAAGGCGGCTCAGATGGCAACAGAAAAAGATTCGGATAACAGAAATCCTAACTTGATTGTAAGGTGAGCATATGCTGGTACAACATATTCTGCGCGATGCTGCTTCACGGTTCGGGCAAAAGAACGCTCTCTGGTGTAAAAACGAGTGGGTTACGTACGGTGAACTGGAAAAAAGATCCGATTCGCTCGCCTGGGGATTGAGAGAGAACGGAATCAGATCCGGTGACAGGGTCGCTCTCCTGTATGAAAATTCTTCGCAGTATGCAGTCGCTTTCTTCGCGGTGCTTAAAGCCGGGGCGGTCGTGGTGCCGCTTAACGTCAGCAATACTCCGGAAGAGACTTCCTATGTGTTGAACTCCTGTGAAGCACGGGGGATAATCGTCCAGGAAAAATATGAAAAACTTTTGCAGGTCTGTCGCTCGGAGGATAGTGCTCCAGAGTTGGTTGTTTCTGATGATGAGGTGAGTGTGCCTGGAGGCTGTTCATTTGCAGTTTTTTCTGATCTGGAAAACAAAGAATGCGATGGTCCGCCTCCCGTCTCCACTATCGATGTGGATCTGGCGTGTATAATTTTCACTTCCGGGTCTACAGGAAAGCCCAAGGGAGTTATGCTCAGTCACCTTAATCTGCTCTCGAACACCCGTTCCATTGTGGAGTATCTTCAGCTTGGCAGCGACGACAGGATAATGGTGGTACTGCCGTTCTATTACATTTATGGCAAGACACTTCTGCTTACTCACATTGCATGCGGCGGATCGGTTGTGATCGACAACAGATTCACCTTTCCCAATGTGGTTCTTGAGACAATGGAGAAAATGGAGGTGACCGGCTTTGCCGGAGTACCTTCCACCTACATGATACTGCTGAACAAATCGTCGCTGCGTCAGAAGAAGTTTCCCTCACTCCGATATGTCACTCAGGCCGGCGGGGCCATGGCTTCCTCCGTACAGAAAGATGTGGCGAGTGTGTTCGCACCGGCAAGAGTTTTTATCATGTACGGCGCTACCGAGCTTTCTCCCAGGTTGACCTATGTTCCCCCGGAAAAGCTCGAATCGAAATGGGGATCCATAGGTGTTCCCATTCCCAACTGCGATGCATTCGTTGCCGATGAAGAGGGCAATCGGCTTCCGCCCTATACCGAAGGGGAGATTGTGGGCAGAGGGTCGAATGTGATGATGGGGTACTGGAGGGATCCCCGGAGCACGTCAAAGGTTTTGAGGCATGGCTTGTATTATACCGGCGACAGGGGAATCATGGATGAGGAGGGGTTCCTTTTCGTGGTGGGACGCTCGAGTGAGATGCTGAAGATCGGAGGGAGAAGAGTAAGCGCAAAAGAAATAGAGGATGCATTGCTGGCTTTGGGGTGTGTGGAGGAGACTGCCGTGATCAGGGTGGATGATCAGATTCTTGGTGAAGCGGCAAAAGCCTTCGTGGTTGTTAAGGCTGGGTGTGCCGTAAAGGAAAACGAACTCAAAACTATGCTTGCGCGCATTCTGCCCGGCTACAAGATTCCATCCCGGTTCTGTCTGGTTGATTCACTGCCCAAAAACGGCTCGGGCAAGATCATAAAGGGAAATCTCGAGGTGAAGGTGGAAGGGTGATTTTCAGGAAGTCACCAGGTTATTTTCGTCTTCCTTTGCGCTTTCTTCAGCTTCCGGGGGCAGAGCAGGAAGATAGATGGAAAAGGTGCTGCCTTTGCCTTTTCGTGAATCGGCTACGATCTTCCCGCCGTGCTGGTTTACTATGGCATAGGCGGCCGTGAGTCCCAGGCCCATTTTTTTGTCCCGGGTTGTATAGTAGGGGTCAAAGATGCGAAGCAGGTCCGTTTTTTCAATACCTTCTCCTGTATCGCTGATTTTCACACAAACGTACAACCCATTTTCAAGAGATCCCGAAGGGTCATCTTTGATCTTTTCGTTGAGTACTTCGATGGAAATTGTGCCACCGTGTGGCATGGCTTCATCCGCATTGACAATAATGTTGTTCAACACTTCATCTATCTGTCCCTTATCAATATCGACATCCCACAGTTCTTCACTTATTAAGAGCTGATAGTCTGACTGCAGGTCCTGCATGTAGAAACCCACCGAATCGGTAATGAGTTCTCCGATGGATGCTCTTTCCTTTACTGATTGAGTATTGTTACGGCTGAAGGTGAGAAGCTGTTTGATCATGCTGTTTGCGCGGAAGGCCGCGGTTTCTGCACTTGTAAGAAGCTTGTTCGATTCTGAACCGTGTTCGATTCCCATCCGGGCCATGAAGATATTGGTTACTATACTTGACAACAGTCCGCTGAACTCTTCCGCAATGCCGTTGGCCATGACACTCACGGATTCAAGCTTTCTTGCCTTGAAGTGCTCTTCCTCTATTCTGCGATGATGAGTTATGTCACGGAAAACAATCACGGTTCCGGATCTTTCCCCGGAAGAATCGATAATGGGAGCACTGGTTTCGGTTATGATTATCTGCGAATCGTCCTCATTGCGCATATAGAAGTTGCGCAGCGGCGAGGGACCATGTTCCGTGGTGCAGCTGCTGATAGGATCATGAACGGTTTCGGTTCCTTGTATTATTTCATACACTTTATAGATATCATTCACGTTTTTACCGATCGCATTTTCTGATGATTCGCCCACGAGATTGCACGCGGTTTCGTTTATCAGAACCACTTTCCCATCTTTGTCGGTAGCAATCACTCCGTCTCTTATGGAGCGCAGGGTCACATGCAGCCGCTCGCGTTCGGATCTGACACTCTCTTCCGCTTTGGACTTTTCCTGGATTTCCCTGCGCAATAGGTTGTTGAGTGCATTCAGTTCCGCTGTACGTTCCTCTACTCTGGATTCAAGTTCCTGATGTGCTTTGAGAAGTTCTTTTCGGGCGTTCTCCTGGTCGCTTACATCCCTGATGACCAGTACCGCTCCTCTGATATTTCCCGCCATGTCTCTGAGCAGTGAACCTGAAACGTTGGCCTGAAGCGATACCTTTTTATTTCTCTGCAGGCTTACGATTCCTGAGGGCAAACCTTGCTGTATTAGTTCGTGCAGATTGTGCTGGTCTTTCATTTCCTTGAATACGGCACTTATATGTCTCCCCTTCAGATCGGCGCTGCTTTTGTGGAGAATTCGTTTGAGAGAAGGGTTATAGATCTCTATCTGAAGATCCATGTTTACAACCAGCAACCCCTCTGACATGGTGTCTATGATGGTATCTGCCGCCATCGCTGTACTGACGCTGAACAGATCGTGTCGTCTGACTGCGTAACCGATAATCGCTGCCATTACCGCAAATGAGGTATAGTTAAACTTCGGTACCTCTGCAGAAAAAAGAGGAACCAGGTAGCTGTTTATAGTCTGAAGTAAAATGGGCAGGGGGAGAGCAAACAGAATGAAAAGGTTCTGGCGGCGGGTGCGCATGTCGCTGCACCGAAGATGATACCGGCTCAGAAGTATAAGACAGACGATACCGGTAAGAGCAATATAGAATGATTGCACATCCCGTATGACTGAATCCGCGATATCGTAGGACCATCCCGCGTTTGTTGTTTTGACGGATATACTGTAGAAAAGAGTGTTCAGAACAGAAAATATCAAGGCCGGCAGGTATACAAGAGCTAAAATCCTGCGTACATTGCTGCTCAACACTTTAGTATATACCAGTACGAAATGAACCAGAAAGGCTAGAGAAAAGGTCCATACAGTTTGGAGCCTGAGCCAGAACAGGGCGCGCTCCGGCGTTTCGGACTGTCTAAACATAAACTCGATAAAACAGAGATATGCCAAACTGAGGCATAGGAGGGAAAAGAGCTTGTTCTGTCTGCTTCTTTTGTCTCTGAAGTATACATAGGCAGAAAGGTGCAGGCAGACAAAAGTACTTATCAGGGATAAAAACGTATAGAAGGAGATCATGTTTCTGTTCTATTTCTAAAAATGTAATTTTTTAAATACTACTGATAACCTGGTCACTGCTGGGTAATTTCGAATTTGAGGGTCAGAATAAATCAAATGGTATTTCGAACTATTAGAATAACATGATTATACAGGAAATTCAAGCAGTTGTGTTCTGCGATGAGGTAAACCTTTGCAACCGTTTATCTGCTTGAGTTATATTTATTCATGAAATCTGCCGGTTAGCATGCGATTAATCTGCCGAAATGGAGCCTGATGAACAGCTCGAAAGTTCTCATCATTGTACCTACCTATAATGAACGGGAAAATATCCTCATTCTCATTCCGGAAATCAGGAAAGTGCTACCTGACGCGAACGTACTGGTTGTGGATGATTCCTCGCCGGACGGTACCAGCCGGGCAGTAAAGGAATTCGCTTCGACCACTCAGGGTGTTTTCGTGCTTGATCGAACGGCTAAGGAGGGATTGGGAAAGGCTTATATCAGCGGTTTCAGATGGGCGCTAGAGCGGCATTATGAATTTATATTCGAAATGGATGCTGACTTTTCCCACAATCCCAAGTATCTTCCTCATTTTCTGGAGAAGGCGCTTGAGAATGATCTGGTGATCGGCTCGCGCTACATAGACGGGGTGAACGTGGTGAACTGGCCCATGTCGCGTCTTCTCCTGAGCTATTTTGCAAACCGATACGCCCGCGTCCTAACCGGTTTGCCCATTACTGATTGCACCGGCGGCTACAAATGTTTCAGACGGAAACTTCTCGAATCGATTGATCTGGATTCGATAGCATCTTCGGGATATTCTTTCCAGATCGAGTTGAATTATTTCGCATGGAAAAAGGGCTTTAGAGTGAAAGAGATTCCGATCGTCTTTACAGATCGTCAGCGCGGGGAATCCAAAATGTCCACCAAAATCATAAAGGAAGCTCTTTTCCTTATCTGGAAACTCAAGATATCCTCCCTATTCAGAAAACGATAGCGGCAACAAGTGCATAAAGACCAGAAACTGATATCAATAATCATAGTGAACTACAAAGTACCCTACTGTCTTCAGGAGTTACTCCGATCACTTCGTCAGACAGAACTTTACGACCGATCTGAAGTGATTATTGTCGACAATGCATCCGGAGACAATTCAAGAGAAATCATCACCTCTGAATTTTTGGAAGTCAAATGGATTCAGCTCAAGAGCAATATCGGTTTCGGCAAGGCCTGCAATGTGGGGGTGCACCATGCCTCCGGACGGTTTCTGCTTTTTCTCAATCCCGACACGGTCATTTCCTCAAACGCCTTGTCCCAGGCAGTCCGGTTCATGGAAAACAACCCGGAAACAGGACTTATGGGGCCCAAAATTCTCAACCCTGACGGGACACTTCAGCTGAGCTGCAGGCGCTCTTTTCCCACACCTCTGGTGGCGTTCTACTACTTCTCCGGGCTGAGCCGACTTTTTCCTAAAAGCAAGAGGTTCGGCAGGTATAATCTTACTTACATGGATGAGAACGAGACCGCTCAGGTGGATGCCATTTCGGGTTCCTTCATGTTCATGAAACTCGAGTTGTTCAGAGAAATCGGCGGTTTCGACGAGCGGTTCTTCATGTATGGTGAAGACATTGACCTCTGCTTCAGAATTCGGCAGAAGGGGTATCAGATCTGGTATCATCCTCAGATACAGATAATCCATCTCAAAGGAAAAAGCTCGGCTAAAAGACAGATCCGCTCCAGAATCTATTTCTACGATGCCATGATCATTTTCACCAGAAAGTATCAAAAATTCCAGGGGGGATTTTTCCCCAGCTGGCTGGTGTCGTTCGGTATTCTGCTTCAGGCGACATTGAATATTGGAGCAACACTTTTTCGTTCCTTTACTGCCTGTCTTATGGATCTTCTCGTTCTCAACGGAACTCTCTGGGGAGGGGTGACACTGCAGTATTCTCTTGAAGGGCAGGTCTCCCCTTATTTGGCCGGACCAGTCGGGTCGCTTATTGAACTGCATCTTCTGCTCTCGTTTGTTTTCATTTTTATGTTCTTATACAACGGTGTATATTCGGTGAAGGAATATTCCCGCAGGAATGCACTTCTTTCCGGGTTTCTCAGCTCAGCGCTGTTTATTTCCGGAGTGTACTTTTTGACTCCTTTTTCCCGGATTGCATTTGGGGTATCTGCTGTAGCTGCAGCAGTTTTCCTGGTGGTATTGCGTGAGGTGTTGCCCAGAGTAACTCATCAGCTCAGGCATATTATTTTCGCCCCCGAACGGCTTTTGGTGGTGGGCGATGGTATTGTTGCTCATCAGCTCATACGCAACATTGAAACTAACCGAAACGTGTCGATTGTGGGGGTTTTAAAACAGCCGGGAAGTGAATCTGGCGGAGAAGTTGAAGGATACCCGGTTCTGGGGGAAATAGAGGATCTTATGAAAGTGCTCGAATGCACTGAAGTTGATGCTCTGCTGATTGCTTCTTTTGAGCCCTGGTATTCAAAAATTATAGAAGCGATATCTCTTCCCAAAAACCGCAACCTTCAGATCCGCTGGGTACCTCAGGATTTCATGGGATCCGGTCAGGCCAAACCGGAGGAGAAGGTGCCGGTACACAATTTCTCTATGTTTTGAGACTTTCGGTACTTCTCTGATTACAAGAATACGTCTGATGCTCTCCTTTTGCATCTTCGGGCACTGTTGGTTTTTCTGCTCTCTCATCGGTGAGTTTACCCTGTTGGAGCGGTGTAAGCTGCTTTTCTGAAGAAGTGTGGTGCATCTATAGTCCGTGACTACACCGGGGCTCTTCTGGATGGTTTTCCGGGCAAGAAATCGAGATTCTGATTGGCTTGAAAGTTGAAACTACATAAGGAGAGGGAGACGTATTAGAAGAGTGATGAATTATTTCTGTTGACACTTCCACTCTCCTACTAGTATTTTACATTTTCCTGATTGCGAGAGTAGCTCAGTGGTAGAGCTCTACCTTGCCAAGGTAGCTGTCGCGGGTTCAAATCCCGTCTCTCGCTCCAATCATTCGGGTTTCCCTCTGAAACAGAAGGAAACCCGCCTTCTTTTTAGGCGGCATAGCCAAGTGGTAAGGCAGAGGTCTGCAAAACCTTTATCTCCAGTTCGAATCTGGATGCCGCCTCCACTATTTTTTCCCATATGTTTTCTTAAGATTCTTTTCGTATCTATTGTCTGTTTTCAATCGATGACGTCTGCTGATTCGATTAGTGTGTACCTGTCTGAGCATTGTTGTTACTGCTTTTTGCGAAACAAAAAAGCGGAGTTCGAAAACTCCGCTTCGGATTTGCTGGGTTGTACGGATCACAGTATTGTGATTTTATTCTTCTTCTTCAGTTTCTGTTTCTTCGACCTCCTGGTCTATTTCGGTAGCGGACTCTGCAGGCATGGAAGCCGGCACCACAGCCGGGGCTTCAGGGGTTGATTCCAGCTCGGCGAGTTCGGTTTTGATCTGAGTCAGGAAGGTGGAATTGGGATATGGAGCCATTTCGATAATCTGTTTGAGCTTTTCAGCTTCGGAGAGATCATTCGATTCTGCCAGTTTTTTGGAAATGAATACCGCCATGGCTACATCTTCCTTGGTTTCAACCAGAAACTCCTTTTTTACCCAACCCTTTTTGTTTCTTTTTTCCCCGATCACTTCCACGAATTCATCTTTTTCTTCCCCCACTGCTACAAAGTCCATGGGTTCGAACTTTTCGTTGGTCATAGTGAGCACATCGGGGCGTTTGAAGATGACGGCCGGATCTTTCACTGCGGCTGCTCGGGCGTTACGGGCCAGGCAGTAGGCGTTGGCCCATCCGCTTTTTCCGTCAGAGAGCTCCACTTTGAGGTATTCCCTTTTGCTGTTGGAGGGGTCGATTCCGGTTTCTCCCAGAAATTTGACCACCTCACCAAGACTTATGCCGGCGATGTATTTTCCTTTGCTCGAACAAGTATCTCTGATCGCGGCCTGATCCCAAATACATACGATCTCTTCAGCTTGGGACTTTGGTGTTTCTTCGGCCACTTCCTGGATCGGTTTCTGAGTATCTGCTTCGCTGGAGGTCTTGTCGCCGCTTTTGGAGCTGCCGCAGCCTGCTATGATCATAGCGGCAGCTGATATGGACAGAACAAGGACAGGTAGTCTGTGAGAAAAGAACATAGAGCCCTCCGATTATGTGTTTTGGTTGTTTTTGGATGAAAAAATTAAAAAAGTAAGATAATTTGCGCTTTTGGCAGTTACAATAAATGTTATGTGAGTTTACTGCTTGGTTTTTAGAATGCCTGTAAATGATCTGTTTTGTTTTTGACGTCGGGTGTGGCTTCTGGTCTGAATCGATTACTATTTTGTTTTGAACCGAATGTGTCTGTTTATCAATTCTGTAGTGCGGGCCATTGATAAAGGAATTCCGGCAAAACGGATAAATTTTAGTGTCTGAAAGGAGTTGTTATGGTTTACGGAAAACAGATTCTTTTGAATATGAAGGGTTTTTCTGATATTCAGGATGTCACATCACGCGTTCAGAGCATTGTTGAAGAGTCGGGCATACGGGAGGGAATTGTAGCGGTTTTCGCGGTAGGTTCCACGGCGACGGTGAGCACGATGGAGTACGAGCCTGCGCTGGTAAAGGATGTGAAGGAGAGGCTCGAGGTGCTGGCTTCCAAGGATATGCGTTCTCATCATTCGCTCACCTGGGGGGATGATAACGGTTTCTCGCACATCAGAGCCACATTTATGGGTCCTGGGATTTCCGTGCCGCTGGTCGGTGGGGAATTGATGCTTGGCACATGGCAGCAAGTGGTGGTGATAGATCATGACAATCGTGCAAGAAGCAGAAAAGTATACGTGCAGATTGTAGGTGGGTAGATTGGCGCGCCGCGAGACAGTCTGGGGATCAGAGGTGAATCACCCCTGATCCTCAGAGTTGAATCATGCTGCCTCGGCCGGTTTGTACCAGACGTTCATACTTTCGATTCTTCCGGAAATATTGGTATTATTGACAAGAGTCCCACCGTATCTGTAGCCTGATTTGCTGAAGGTGATATTCATGCCGTAGGACATGCTTCTTGCTATAGTGAAGAATGTTTTTATCTGTCTGCGTCTCATCTCGGGTTCCATTTCCGCCAGAAGTATCAAAGACAGGTTCTGCCCCCTGTATTCGGGCAGGGTTGCGAAATCGGTCATTTCAACGCTTTTTGTACCCTTATCCATTTCCGAGGAGGAGGCGGCGATAAGCTTGCCCTCGGCAAAGCAGCCGAAGTAAACGACATGGCTCTCCATCGTCTCAAGCAGGTATTTGGGGTCGAAAATGGGAAACGGATAGGAATCGAACACCTTTCTGTAAAGACCCGCCAGATCTTCCACATCCCCGGCAGTCAGAATCCTCACTTTGTAGTCCTGAGGCAGCTGGGGTTTAATGAGTCTGCCTGCTTTGCTTTCTGCTGTTTTGAGTATGTCGTCAATCGTCGTTCTGTCTTCTTCAGAAAGGTCTTCTCTCTTCTGGGTTAAGAATTTGCCCAGAAATGCGCAGCCGGAATTTTCATAAAAGTTCGGAATCAGCGCTTCGCGTCTGAAGCCTTCTTTAAGGAACGTCGGTTCCGAGTTTTCATCAACTTTGATGAAAATTTTAGAATAATCGTTCTGTTTGATTAATCTGTCGAACTCAGACAGAATAGTGTCTATGTCAGCAGAATCGTACTTCAGAAGGTAAATTCTGTCGTTGTATTTGCCATGTTGAATAACCGAATTACCTATTTGTTGGATCAAGTCATTCATCTTCAAAATCTCTTCTCTGCATTCTTGCATTGTCTGAAGGTGTGAGTGATATTGTTTTGTCTTCATCGGACAGCAGCTTCTGAATGCCGATAGGATCGTGTTCCACGGTTTCTTCCAGCTGAAGCTGCAGTTCGCACTTGTCGCAGTCTCTGTCGCAGAAAGTCGGCTCGTAGGAATCGGGTTCCTTATAAGTTGTTATGATTCCCTCATAGTTGCGCAGCACGACCTTGTTCGTTGACCAGGATATCAGATAATTGGGCATAACAGGAATCTTACCGCCTCCTCCGGGCGCATCGATAACGAAGGTGGGTACTGCCATGCCGGAAGTGTGGCCGAGAAGACTCTCCATAATCTCGATACCCTTGCCCACCGGCGTTCTGAAGTGCGAAAGACCCTCGGAAAGATCGCACTGGTAAAGGTAGTACGGTCTGACCCTGTTCTGGAGCAGCTTGTGGTTCAGAGTCTTTATGATTCTGGGGCAGTCGTTTACTCCCGCCAGCAGAACTGACTGGTTGCCCAGCATAACTCCGGCTTCGGCAAGTTTCGCGAGAGCTTCCCGGGCCTGCTTTGTCATTTCTCTGGGATGATTGAAATGTGTATTGATGTAAAGAGGCGGATATTTTTTGAGTACATTTACCAGACTGTCTGTGATTCTGTACGGAAGAACCACAGGGGTTCTGGTGCCGATTCTGATTATTTCCACATGGTCGATTTCAGATATTGTGGAAAGAAGTTTGTCTATGTATTCATCGGAAAGCATGAAGGGGTCTCCGCCTGAAAGCAGCACGTCCCGGATTCGTTTGTTGCTCTTTATATACTGGATCGCTTCTGTCAGCTCTTCAAAGGAGGGAATGGAATCCTTGTCGCCGACTTTTCTTTTCCTGGTGCAGTGGCGGCAGTACATGGAGCAGAGATTGCTCACATGAAGAAGCACTCTGTCAGGGTATCTGTGGGTAAGAAATGGTGCGGGGGAGTCTTTGTCTTCCGCAAGAGGATCCAGCATGTCATACTTTCTGGTAATCAGTTCGCTTGGCGAGGGAACCGACTGCAGATACACCGGGTCATTCTGATAATTCTCTGCATCGATAAGAGAAAGGTAGTAAGGAGTGATGCTGAGTGGGAATTTCTCAAGCGTGGCTTTCAGCTTGTTTTTCTCCTCTTCAGAAAATCTGATGCCTGAAACCTTTTCAAGCTGATCAATATTTTTGATGGTATGTTTGATCTGCCACTTCCAGTTTTTCCAGTTTTGTATGTCTGCATTTGTGTCGATGGATCTGGCGATGGTCTGTTGGTTTTCAGAAAAAATCATAGAGCCTCCTTTAAAGACCATATGCTGCAAGTTAAAGTGTCGAAGCGCCGTTAGGAGCTGTGGGATCTCGGACTGTATTGGTTTAGAGTATATCTGAACATGTTTGTTCAGAAACCAATGATGTTGGGTGTTTTATTTAGAAAAATGCAGAACAGTCCGACAGAATACGGCCGAGGAATTGCAACCGCTTCTATCTAAAAATACAGTTTTCCAATGAACTATGCAAGTTTAGGGCCGTTTTTGTGAAAAAGTACTCTTTTTCGTAAAGGCTTAATCTTCCGGTCGGAATATACCTGCGATTTCATTTATCCGGTCTTCTAACAGTACGTCTATCTTCCCGAAATTATTTATCTGATCGGGATAGAAGACATGAAAAAAGACGGTTCAAACCCTGCAGATGATTAGGCTCACAGACATCAATGTTTTCGGATCCCTTTTGGACTTT
>JBKHHW010000183.1:0-6206 GCA_046538945.1 Chitinispirillaceae bacterium
AGTCAGGCTGGAGCTGCCCCGGGACGGGAAGGGATCAGAAGACCTTTATGTGGAGATCCGGTCGGGGAAAGAGGAGCAGCTTTCATTGTGGATTGACGGGGTTAAGCTGGAATAGTTCCGCATTTTGTCTTCCCTGCAGATAACCAGCACAAAGCTGTTTTACTATTAATTCCACACCGGCGGCTTTCGGACAGCTTGTCCAGCCGCCTTTCTTGCCCTCCTGCTGTTTTACCCGATTTTTCTGCATAACCATGCAATATCTTTTAAATATCAACAGGTTACAGACCATACACACCCTGGAAAAATTGCAGCAATTCGCACCCGCTGCCGGATTCCGCTTGCATTCCGGAAAAAATGTGCTATATTGATAACGAAAGGACACGTTTGCAGCTGATATGAGAAACGGTAATCGGACACCAGTGAATCTGTTCTCTTTCGAAGACCACCGGGCATTTCTGAAAGAGTGGCTTGACTACGCGCGCCGCTTCGGTATGACCCGCAGAGAGTTTCTCACAAAGACAGGTGTTACCTCCCCGGCATTCATTTCCGATGTTCTTTCCGGCAGAAAGAACATCTCCCCCAGGCATCTACCCGGCTTTTCGGATGCGCTCGGTCTGTCCGGGGATGAAGTGCTCTATTTCGAACTGCTGGTGAAGAAGGATATCTGCAGGTCGGCCACGAAGAAGGCCACCCTGGCACGGGAACTGGCGGAGATCAGGATTAGGAACCTGTCAGCGCTGCTCCAGAACAGGCATTTGGAATACTTCACCTCCTGGGTTTACCCCGTTGTCAGAGAATATCTGGTGGCACGCAAAGCGGTCTCATCACCAAGGGAGATATGCAGATCACTTGTGAACCTCATGCTCAGCCCGCGCGAGGTGGAATCCGCTCTCAGAAAGCTGGTCAAGTGGGGTTTTGCCCGGTTCGATACTGAAAAAAACGTGTTTGTCCCGGACCAGGAGAAAAAGATCATCAGCTACGGGGACCTTCCTCACGTCCTTCTCAATGATGTCAAGAGAAAAATGACGGAAGCGGCGGTCCAGACAATGGAGACAATCGACAAAGAGAACCGTCACGCAACCATGGCCATCCGTGCAGTAAGCGAAGAGAAATACAAGGAACTCTGCAGACGCATCGATGAACTGAGAGCGGAGTTTCTGAATCTGGATGTCGAGCCGGGCAGTGAGGACAGAGTGGTGGTGCTCAATATCCATGCGTTCCCGGTAATGAAATTCGCAGCTACGGGAAAGGAGAAGGGTGAAGAATGAGAAAACAGATCGGAACACGGCTGCTTTTGATCCTGCTCACCTGTGCTTTCTCCTGTTCTGAAAACGGCAGTGTCACAGGCGGAGGCACCGATTTCCCAAACACCAGAACCGTGGCCGGCGTGGTGCTTTCTTCCGAAGGTTTTCCGGCGAAAGGCGTCGAAGTAACAGCATTCAATACCCATCACAACCCACTGCACGGATCGGAAGACACCTACCCGGCAGTGACAGATTCATCCGGAATATTTCACTTGTCACTTCCGGAAAGAGGCGAATTCAATCTGATGGCCAAGTCCGGAAACGGAACTATGGGTTTCAAGAACAGGACCGTCTCCGTTTGGGATTCTCCTGATACAGTGAGACTCGCCACGCCGGGTTGCGCGCTGGTTGTCGTGCGCGGTACGGGAACCCGTTCAGTGTATATCCGGGGCACAGGCTTCGTTTCACAGGTGGCTTCAGGTATCGCCACCTTCGATTCTCTTCCCGCAGGCACCCTGCCCCAGATCAGAACAAACGGTGACGCTTCCCTTTCCGAAACGCTCCCCGTTTCTTCGGGAGAGATATCAACCATCGCGGACATTCTTTTTATTACCGGTCAGGACAAAGCCGGGACTGAGGCAGGTGATGTGGAACTGATAGGTCAACTCTTGAAGAGCGGTGCGAGAGTTTCAGCTGCAGAACAGACTGAAATTGACAGCGGCCGCATCGACGGCTGCGATGTCATCTGTATTTCCTCATCTGCCGACACAAGCGGATTGCCACACCGGCTTTCCACCGTCGCCAAACCGCTTCTGAACTTCAACCCTCTGCTGCAGCCTGGACTGTACATGACCGATACTGCAGAGCATATCGACTTCGGCACGGAAAACAACTATTTCGTCGTGAGCCTCGGTGAACTACCGCATCCGATTTCAGCAGGTATCGACAGAACCGTTTCTCTTTTCAGAAGCCCTGTCAGGATTGACTGGGGCAAGCCGTCCGCCGACGCGGAAATGATAGCCACACTTCCGGGAATCGTTGATCAGGCAGTCATATACGCCTACAATTCAGGAGCTCGGATGGTGAGGACCCACGCACCTGCGAAAAGAGGCTTTTTCCCTTTACGCCAGCAGTACCTGTCAGACGTGAGCGTTGACGGCTGGCGGATCGTGCGCAGAATGATAGCCTGGTCAGTGCAATAGAAAACCATTACCCTACTTTCCGGGAGGAACTATGAACAGAATCATCCTTTACCTGTGTATAGCGGGAATTTTTTCCGGTCCGCATGCCGACCAGCTCCTCTGCGATTTCGAAAACGGCAAGAAGGACAATTCACTGGGCGGGTACTGGTTTACCTATGATGATGTGAAGAACAACGGCGGCAATACCGTCACCTCGCCCTTCATAAACTACGAGGAAAGCGACGGAAACCGCTGCGGTCATTTCCAGTATACGCTTGGAAGTGCGTACGAACACAGATTTTCCGGCCTGGCCACCAATACCGGTTCCACAACACCTTCCGGAAAGGGTTCGGCGGATTTTTCCGAAGTAACCGGATTAAGACTGCGCCTTAAAGGCAGCGGGCACAAACTGTTCATCACCTTCCAGTCACCGGAGTACGACAACTCGAACATGTGGGTTTACAAGGTGAACTCCACCCCCGCGGAATGGACCGACGTCACCATAAACATTCCCGGTGACCTTCAGGAAGCGTTCACATCGAGTTCCAAACCCGCAAAAGACTGGGACCTTGTCAAAACCAGCATTTCAGCCATCCAGTTCAAAGCAGCATCCAAAGTGTCGGGGGAAACCGGTTTTCTCTATGTGGATGACATCACGATCACCGGATCCGCACAGGTCAACCCCATAATCGCCAACCCTCCTACCGCTCGGGGCGACATCTTCGAATGCGATTTCAACGGGGAACCTGCGGGCACCTATACCTGGGAGCAGGTAAAGGCAGCCTGGAACAACCCGGTTTCAGAAAACGGAGTGAGCGATGAGCGGTGCGCGATAGTGGACGACGGCAATGCTCTGGAAGGAAAGTCCCTGAGAGTTTCCTATCCGTCGGCAGACGGCGGTTACGGGACCTCCGCAACCGGCGCCCAGTGGTTTCTCTACTTTGAAAACGGCGGGTCGTACGATTCCCTTTTTGCCCAGTACTGGGTCATGTTTCCGGAGGGATTCAATTTTGTGAAGGGCGGAAAACTTCCCGGACTGGGGGGAGGCATCGCTCCCACGGGAGGGCAGCCGGTCACAGGCCTCAACGGTTTCACCAACCGTCTGATGTGGCGGCGGAACTCCTCGGGAGCAGACGATGCACACGGGTACGGTGTGGTGTACTCCTACTGCTACAACAAGCCCCCGGAGCTCGATCACGGCTGGGACCTCTGGTGGGATTACCCCCAGAGCAGCATCTATGAAGATTTCGAATCGTGGACACCTGAGGGGAAAGCCTATTTTGAACCCGGAAAATGGCACAGGATAAAACAGTTCGTCAGGATGAACACACCCGGCGTCGCAGACGGGACCGTGAAGACATGGCTTGACGGAAAACTGGTGCAGCAGTGCGACACCATCATGTACCTTAAGGAGCTTGAATCCGGACAGCCATACCCTTTCAGGGTGGATATGTTCTACTTCTCCACCTTTTTCGGAGGCGGAGACGGTACATGGGCCACTCCGGTTGACCAGTACATATATTTCGACAAGTTCAAAATAAGCGAAAACGATCCCTCTCCCGACGATATCAGCTCCGCCTCGGCGCCGCCCGCTTCTGCGCATCCGGAAAGCCGCTTCACCATAGAAAAGGTGCACGGCGAATTCAAAATCAGAATTCCCGGCACTGATCCCTGCGAAGCACGGATCACAGTCCATGATCTTAAAGGACGCATGATCGAACGCGTATCAGGCGATTCTTTTTACATGCAAGAATTCGCGAAGAACCTGGGCATATGCCTTATCCGAGTCAAGACAAAGAACGGACTGTTCACAAAGATGCTCCCGATCATCAACAGATAAGGAACACCGAATATGAAAAACAGAATCTGCGCATTTCTGGTATTTTTAACACTGCAGTCCACTGCTGCATTCGACTATAAGGATCTCCCCGGAGAGCGTTTTCCCGAGTGGAATGCGGCCTCGGTAACTTTTCCCGATGCGGACTGGGACACAGTCGATGTCACCACACTGGGCATCAATCCCGGCAATGCACTCTCAGACAGCATTTCCAGGAAATTCATGGATATTCTCGAAGCGAAAGGTTCTGACAAAAGGGTATACTACTTTCCTGAGGGCACCTACACTTTCGAGCAGCCGGTTCTTATCGGTCCCGACGGCTACAAGTCGAACTGGAATGCGACCGGAGTGGACGTGAACAACTTCGTGGTCATGGGTGCAGGTCCCGACAAGACCAGATTCCTTTTCGACTGCGACGTCACCTATTTCAAGGCTCTTTTCTGGGTGGAGAAACCGGGCGGCTACTATGCCCGGAACAATCCTGTGAACTGCACTTCCGTACCCATGACAGGAGACAATCAGGTAATCTTGTCCGATGCATCCAAGGCGTCTGCAGGAGACTTCATCAGCATCAAATCCGACAACGATCCGCTTCTCATGTTTCCCGAAGGCGATGCCGAGGAAGCCTGGTACATCAAATACATCGAGAACGGATACGAAGAGGAGTTCGCGGAATCGTACGGACAGATAAGCAGAATCACCGCAGTGAACGGCAACACGGTTTCCCTTTCACCCCCCATCGGAATAGATTTCAGATCCGAACTGAACCCCCGGGCCACAATTTATGAGCCTAAGCGGCGCAATGAGTTCATCGGAATACAGGATCTTTACATCGAACACGTGATAGATTCCTCCCGCTATTCACCCGGGGGAACCAACGACGTATTCAACATAGCCTTCCGTTTTGCATCCGACTGCTTTGTGAAAAACGTGGAGTCTTTCCGGACCGCCCGGGGGCATGTGATTGTGGAATATGCCCACAACGTTCTGATCACCGGATCCAAATTCTCCTATTCCAGAAAGTACGGAGTCGGAGGCGCGGGGTACGGAGTGTGCATACAGAACCGCTCCTCCCTTGTCACCGTGGAAAACAACGAATTCGAACACCTCAGGCATTCCGTTGTACTGAAGGAAGGAGCAAATCACTGTGTGATCGCCTATAACTGGAGCCACGACTGGGCGATTCTCGATCCGGAAGTCACGGATGAGCAGGGCAACAGAATCGAAGCAGAGGCCGACATTTCGATTCACGGTCTTTACTCCCACAACAACCTGTTTGAAGGGAACGTCTGCCACAACATTTTCTATGCCGACTACTGGGGTCCAACCGGCCCACGAACCACCGCTTTCCGCAATTTCACATACGGAACAGACACTCTGAGCGGCATTTTCGTGGATGACTACTCACACAGGGAAAACGTGATCGCCAATGTGCTTCCCGGCCAGTCCAGGCTTTACATAGATCCATCATGCGAGCAAAGTCTGAGTGAAGGAAATGTCGTGAACGGAAACGTGCAGTGGAACACTCTTGCTCTCTCATCGTCTCTGCCTGCCTCTCTCTACCTTGAAGGGCCTCCTGATTTCTGGAAATACGATATTCCTTTTCCAGCCTTCGGGCCGGATGTGGAAAACGCCGAGCAGAACGTGATCCCGGTCAACCGGAGTGAGCACAACACCGTAATCCGCCGACCCATTGAGCCTACAGAACGGAACAGGACTTCCATTTATTGGAATGCAGGATCAAGACTTCTGAAAATCGTGAGCCGTGCAGGTCAAACGGACCCCGTCACAGTTGATTTGGTCAACTGCAACGGAAAGGTGGTGAGCAATCTCTACAGAGGAGTTCTGAAAAGCATGACCATTCCAATCGGAGCCGAGGTACCCAGCGGGATGTATCAGGTCATCATCCGGGGGAAGAGAAACGCCACCGGAAGCAAATTGATG
>JBKHHW010000184.1:0-6199 GCA_046538945.1 Chitinispirillaceae bacterium
CCGTGATTTTATGAGCGGTGCTCTTTAAAAGAGCTGCACAGGAGCCACACCGCTGAGGTAAGTGCAAGTCGGAAAACGGTTGTCAGGGCGTCCTCAGTCAGTATGGGGTACTTTTTGTAAAATCTGGAGTAAGCTTCGACAGTCCTTGTCAGTGAATTTCTTTTGAATGTTTTCGGGTCATCAGACAGCAGATCATCGTGGCAGAGAACGACAAGTCGTAGAAGAGTATTTTCATCCTGATGCGGAGAATAGCCCCGGAGTAAGCCGGTATCGGGAACAATCCCGCGCATGGCTGCATGTTTCAGAATTGCAGCACAGCTTTGAGTGATCTGATTTTCACCTTGATATTTTCTAAGAGGCTCCGGTGAGAATTCTGAAAGGCGGCTAAGTACGGAAAGCATGTAACTTCTGCTCATGCAGAAGTTCAGAAAACCTTTTCTGCGGTATACTTCTGAATTAACGAACCTTTCGTCTAGCTGAATGGAGCTGCTTATCCGATCAGCAATTTCCGAAGGGGGGCTATTTACTACTGTAGAGGATAATCTAAGAGGTGCGGGAGTGCAGAGGTCACCGAAAACGCTTCTGGATGTGCGCTGGAGGAATATGTGCTCATATGCAGTGGCGGCAGACAGGTTGAATAGCCGGCTTATCGTATCGGCAAGAGCACCGGACAGAAAGTCTCTTGCAGTCATGGGCATTGACGGCTCTCAATGCCTGCTGCTTATTCTGGTGAAGTTACCATCCGCCCACAGTGATTCGAGATCGTAATACTCCCTGATTTCGGGCAGCATGACATGCACAACAACATCGGTATAATCAATCAGAATCCACCTTCCATCATCAGATCCCTCCGCATGCCAGGGTATGGTGTGTTTTTCCTTGAGGTTTTTGGTTACCCCTTCAGCGATGGCGCTGGTATGGGAGGTGTTGTCACCCTGGCACACGATAAAGAAATCTGCACCTCCACGAGCTTCAGGCATTTCAACTATGACAATTTCCTCGGCCAGTTTCTGCTGCAGGCTTTCGATTATCTCATCTACAAGCTTCTGTCCGGAAAGAGATTGGGTTTTGCTTTCGTTCACTCTATTTTTTCCTCGAAATCCGGTCCCACGACGATGGTGACATCGTAAAGTTGTTCATCTGTACGGATAAGGACCATTTTATTTGTTTTGAGTAGTTTCTCAAGTTCCTCAGCAAGGCTCATGTCTTTTGTTCTGGATATTATCATTGTATGTGGATAATTCCAGGCTGTCGCATTACCGATGTCCTTCACATCAAACCTTTTGAGTCTGAGGAAATCGGCCAAACGATTTGCGGCTCCTTCCGTTCCGCATCCGTTCAGGACCTGAATATTTCCCTTGTGAGGTACAGAGGTGTCCACCACTGTGTCCTCTTTTTCTGAGAAATTGATGTTGGGTTTCAGGTTCCTGCCGATAATCATCGAGGTCACAATGACCGTCAGCACGATGGAGAACATCAAGAGATTTCGCATACATCAGACCAAAACCGGCAGCACGGATTTCAGCTTCAGCTGCTCCGTCCCTTGCCCTGGTTTTTCACATTGATAATGGTGGGTTTGTGGTTTGGGATCTCCTCCGGGGTCAGGTCGGCATACGTCAGCACCATGACGCGGTCGCCGGCCATTCCCAGGCGTGCTGCAGGACCGTTAAGCTCCATTATTCCTGAGCCGCGCTCACCTTTTATCACATACGTAGTCATTCTGCTGCCCGTATTCATGTTGAGCACGTGAACTTCCTCGTTGGGGAGAATACCCGCCTGTTCAAGGTAGTTCTCATCGATAGTGATACTGCCTTCATACTCCAGATTAACGCCGGTAAGGCGTACATCCCTGATCTTGCTGTGGAGAAACCTTCTTAACATGCCGTGAAATCCTGACCTTTAATTAAAGCTACACAAAAAATCATCCCTGGTTGTGGGGACAAGGATTATCAAAATAAATTATTCATCATCCGAAAGTTCCACAAATCGTTTCATTTTGGCACCAGGGTGAAAATCGGTGAAAAGGACTAATTGGATTTTGTGAGTTGATCGATTTCATCCCGAAGAGCGGCTGCATCTTCATAGCGTTCCTCTTCGACGGCTTGCTTAAGCTTTCTCTGCAGTTTTTCCAGCGGAGTGAGCTCAGCCAGTTCCTCCTCCACGGCTTCGGGAGGCTGTTCGTCGATTTTGTACTCTTCCGGTATGATGATCCCCGCCTCATCCATGACCTTCTCCTCCACATAGATTGGAGAGGAGAACCGGAGTGCAAGCGCTATGGCATCACTGGGCCTTGAATCGATTTCCATTCTCTTTCCATCCTTCTCAAGCACCAGCCGCGCATAGAAGGTCTCGTTGGCCAGATCACAGATCTCTGTTCTGACAAATGTGCACTCAAGATGTCCAAGCAGATTTTTGAAGAGATCGTGTGTGAGCGGACGGGGAAAAGGAATCTGGTTGAGCTGAATGGCGATGGACTGAGCCTCCAGCTGCCCGATCGAGATGGGGAGAGTCCTTTCGTCCTCCTCGCCCTTCAGCAGAATTACAAACTCCTTGCCCATGTTCACCAGAAAAGTATTGGCTACTTCTACATGAATCATCAGATACTTTTCTCCTTAAGAAATCCAAATGGTAACGGACAGGATTGTAAGAATACCCGTCATAGAAATTACGATGGATCGTGCGCGATATTGCGACCGCTCCAAGGAGTTACAACGGTTCCACTTCCATGGTTTGTGATCTGTCCGGCCCGACCGAAATGATCAGTGCTGGCACACCGTAGCAGAGTTCCCGCAGTCTTTCTATATAACTTACTGCATTGGAAGGCAGCTCGGAGAACTTTTTGCAACCGCTTATGTCGCACTTCCACCCGGCAACGGTTTCGTAAACCGGTTTCACCTTTTCAAGCTGCTGGTGGTTGGAGGGGAACTGATCCACCTTTTTTCCCTCTATTTCATAATGGGTGCATATCTGTATCTCGTCCAGATTATTGAGGACATCGAGTTTTGTGAACGCCATTCTGGTTATGCCGTTGACCTGAACGGACTTGCGCACCATTACACTGTCGAACCATCCGCAGCGCCGCGGCCTGCCGGTGGTGGCTCCGAACTCCCCTCCCGCTTTCCTGAGCTGCTCCCCGGCTTCATCGTCAAGCTCCGTGGGGAAGGGACCGTTGCCTACCCGGGTGGTGTACGTTTTCACAATCCCCACCACGTGGTCTATATGCGAAGGACCTATTCCTGAACCGGTGCTGGCACAGCCGGAAATTGTATTTGAGGAGGTTACGAAGGGATAAGTCCCGTGATCTATATCCAGAAACGTGCCCTGGGCTCCCTCGAAAAGAAGATTCTTGTTCTTCCGGGTGGCTTCGAAAATGTAGTGGCTGGTGTCTTTGATGAAGGGAACAAGCCTCTCACGGAAAGAGCCGTACTGCTCGAGAATAGCGTCCTGGTTCAGTTCGAAGGGTACTTTGTAGAAGGTTTCGATCAGACGCTTTTTAGCCTCGAAATTGCTCTTGAATTTCTGAACGAACAGTTCCCAGTCCAGCAGATCACCCATGCGCAGACCGACCCGCGTGATCTTGTCAGCGTAGGCGGGACCGATTCCCCGGCCGGTTGTGCCGATTTTGCCCTGCCCCATACTTGATTCCATCGCATTGTCCAGTGCCTTGTGATAGGGAAGGACCATGTGGGCAAGATCTGAAATCATCAGCCGGTCATCGACGGAGATGCCGTTTTCCCGAAGCTCGTCCACTTCGTACAGGAACTGTTCCGCATCGATCACAACCCCGTTGCCGACGATGCAGGTTTTGGAGGTGTTCATTATGCCGGAGGGCACCAGGTGGAAAACGAATTTGCGTCCGTCGACAATCACTGTGTGTCCGGCGTTGGCACCGCCCTGAAAGCGGATGATCAGATCGGACTTTTCGGTAAGATAGTCGATTACTTTGGCTTTTCCCTCATCACCCCACTGGGTTCCTACTATCACTGCGTTTGGCATAATTTCACCTGAATGACGTTAAACTCGAAAATGCAAAATTTTTAAATTAACTTAAGGGGAGAACGGAGTCAATCAATAAACGCTGCTGCTGAAGTAACCTTGTCTGTGCCGGTTGAGGTGAAGAAGGTGTCGAATCTTTATTGATTCTGAAATACTGCCGGGCGTTTTTCTCTATACTCATATAAATCAGCGGTTTATTTCACGCCATTTAATCTGCTTCTGCTCTTTTGGATACAAAGAAAGGTCATTTTGCCGGTAATAATTACTATTTTATAAGATTCCCCAGGTTTGGCTTTAAAAATGCTTTTCCTGCACGTAGTATTCTCAGGATTCAGGCTGATCAACAAGGAATTGGCTATCCGACCGTTTCAGACTGCGGTTGAGAGTTGATTGTGGCGAACGGAGAGAAGAGAAAAAACGGTAAACGGATAACAATGGACACTCAAAGCATGTTTAATCCCCAGAATCCGCTCATAGTTCAGAGTAACAGTACAGTTCTTCTTGAGGTGAACAATCCGCTGTTTGTGGAAGCCCGCAATGCTATAAGCCAGTTTGCTCATCTGGACAAGAGCCCCGAGTACATTCACACCTACTCCATCACCCCTCTTTCCCTGTGGAACGCGGCATCTTTGGGACTTGCAAGCGAGGAGGTGGTGAAGAGTCTTGGAAAGTTTTCCAAGTACCCTCTTCCCCAGAATGTGATTGATGATATAAGAGAGCTTATGGGGCGTTTCGGGAAGATTGTTCTCGAGAGCGGCGCGGGGGGCCTGGTTTTGAAGTCTTCCGATGCCGAGCTGCTTCATCACCTTGTTCTCCATCCGATGTTGAAACCTCTGGTGGGAGGGGCTGTTGATAAGCACAGTTACAGCATTTCGCCACAGTACAGAGGGTTGATCAAGCAGGTTCTCATCAGTCTGGGTTATCCTGCTCACGATCTGGCAGGGTATGTGGACGGGGACCCTTATGATATTTCCATAAGAGAGGTGACTGCCGGTGGCAAACCCTTCTCGATCAGGGAATACCAGCGTCAGGCAGCGGAGAGTTTCATCGGCAATGCACAGTCGCCGGGAGGAAGCGGAGTCGTTGTGCTTCCATGCGGAGCGGGGAAGACAATTGTGGGTATTTACGCCATGACCCTTCTGAAGCGGCGGACTCTCATCCTGGTGACAAACATCACCGCAGCCCGGCAGTGGAAAAGGGAAATTCTTGACAAGTCTAATTTGACTGAAGATGATATTGGCGAATACAGCGGCGAACTGAAGGAAGTCAAACCTGTCACACTGGCCACCTATCAGATACTTACCTACAGAAGAAAGAAGGGCGACCATTTCCTTCATTTCGATATTTTCAATTCGGAGAACTGGGGACTCATCATATATGATGAAGTTCATCTGCTTCCCGCTCCCATCTTTAAATTTACTGCAGAGATACAGGCGCGGCGGCGTCTGGGACTGACTGCCACGCTTATCCGGGAGGATGGGCATGAGAATGACGTCTTTACTCTCATCGGCCCGAAAAAATTCGATGTGCCCTGGAAGGACCTGGAAAAGCAGGGCTGGATCGCCACTGCCAGTTGTGTGGAGATAAGGATTGATCTGCCTCAGGCTGAAAAACTTCATTACCTTTCACTTGCCCCAAAGCAGCAGATCCGTTTGGCATATGAGAACCCCAACAAGCTCAAGGTGGCCGAAGAACTGATCCGGAAGCATCAGGGGGACAACATACTGGTGATTGGTCAGTACATTTCCCAGCTGGAATCGTTTGCCAGGGAATTCGATGCTCCCATAATAACTGGGGCCACTCCGAACAAGCGCAGGGAGGAGCTGTACAAAGGCTTCAGAGATGGGATCATAAAGGTACTGATTCTCTCAAAGGTGGGCAATTTTGCGATAGACCTTCCCGATGCCAATGTGGCGATACAGATATCCGGTTCGTTCGGCTCACGTCAGGAGGAGGCTCAGAGGCTTGGACGAATTCTGCGACCCAAAAAGAGCGGTGAGCAGGCGGTGTTCTACTCTATTGTCACCAGGGAATCCAAGGAGCTTGACTTCGCCATGAACCGTCAGCTGTTTCTCACCGAGCAGGGGTATTCCTATGATATCCAGTACAGGGAGTTCGAGGGGTGAGAGAGCGGTGTGTGTTTTCTACGATGAGGTGCAGACCTTCCCTCTTTTAGAAAGGTTTGGACGAAGTTAGTGTGAAG
>JBKHHW010000185.1:0-6188 GCA_046538945.1 Chitinispirillaceae bacterium
GTGGGGAAGATTTTGGTTTCGAACCATTAACGGAGTTACGTTGAATTGATTCTTCTTCAGCCCCCCAGGCCAAAACAGGTCATCCCAAGAATATGCACGATATTTGCAATACCCTACTCCATAAATCCCACAGGAGGTCTTTTTATGGCAAGCGTACTGCAGGATGCTATCGATATTTTGAAGGGTATGCCCGATGATGCGACACTGGAAGATATCGTCGAGGAGCTTGAAAACACCCTGGGTTCTGAGCATTACCCCCGGAGAATTTTCGGACGCAGAGCGAAAATCACCGCCCGGCCGGAAGTTCATGAACACATCGAGGATGAAAAGCCGGAAAACGTTGAACACTACGGCAGAAGAGAGGGGCACGTTGCCCAGCAGATCGACAAGGCCCAGGAAATTCATACCGACAGGGCCAGACAGGGAAAAAGGAGTGTGAGAAAGTGAAATATGAATTCAGGATGAAGAGCAGCGGACAGTTATCAAATATTATCTTTTGAAAAACAGCTCAAAATTGCAGCTATACCAGGGTCATTGCAGATCTTTCGGGCTAAAGTATCGTTGATTTCAATGTGTCCGGGAACGGCTGAAACCGTACTTTTTCTGAGGATTCCACCACCATGAATGCTTCCCGCCCTCTCTCAGCAAAAGACTCCCGTTTGCCCTGAGTTGCTCCTTTTCATACTGATACTTTCTTCTCTGAAATTCTGTCCGGCTTCTATTCAGCAAAAAAATCCAGACATTTGTTTTCGAAGTAGAAAAGTTAGAGACTGAGTTACGAAATCCCGAAACCACCCTGGCCAGGAGCAAAGCACCCCTATCCAAAGCGATGGTCGGTTACCTCACCTTGGATTCCAGGTCTGGGCCGAAGTGATCATCAAAGCCACGAAAGCCATCATTCCCGCTGCAAGCCACACCTGCTTCTTATAGTCATGATCCCTTTTGATCAGGCCAAGCTTCTTGTGCGCCGGGGATGTGGTGCTGCCGGGGATTGAATCGGGGATTTCCGGAATGGCAAGACCGGTGTCGGCCGGTTCAGCTGGGGCGTTCTGGATCAGAGTGTCCTGAACGTGCTCATGAACGTCACTTTCGTGAGCCTGCACACCCCAGACACAACCTACCACCAGTAATATCACAAAAATTTTCCTCATACGATTTTTTCCATATAAACAAAAATATCAGGAAGCCAGCAGCTTCGACAGAATGGAATTCACCTCTTTTGGGTTCGCCGCTCCCCGGGTGGCTTTCATCACCTGGCCCATGAAAAACGACGTAACCTTCTTGTCCCCGCCTTTGTATTTTTCCACCGCATCGGGATTGGCATCGATCACCTGCTTCACTATGGCCTCGATAGCCCCGGAGTCCGATACCTGCCCAAGCCCCTGCTCATCGATAACCACCCTGGGATCCTTGTCCTCACTTTCCATGATATCGAGCACTTTTTTGGCGGCTTTGGCGGATACATCCCCGCTGTTGATCAATCCCAGAAGTCCACCGAGCCTCTTAGGCGTAACCTTCAGATCGCGGGGACTCTCAAGCTTCTTGTCCTTTAGTATACGCATGATATCGGTCATGATCCAGTTGGACGCGGCTTTGGGGTCCTTGCACGCGGCTACCGTCTCCTCGAAATAATCGGCGACCTGGCGCGATGACGTAAGCACCTCAACTGCATTGGGAACGAGACTGTACTCCTGAGCGAACCGTTCCCGACGCTCGACAGGCAGTTCCGGGAGTTTCTCTTTGAGCTTCTCCACCCATTCGCTCTCGACCACCAGAGGCATTAGATCCGGATCGGGGAAATAACGATAATCGTGCGCATCCTCCTTGGAACGCATCGGCACAGAACGGTTGTTGCCGGGATCCCACAGAAATGTCTGCTGAAGGATCGTGCCGCCCGAACTCAGAACCTCCTCCTGGCGCCTCGCCTCGTAATCAAGCGCCTTCTCCAGGTTTCTGAAACTGTTCATGTTCTTGATTTCGGTTTTGGTACCCAGTTTCTTTTCACCTTTTGGGCGAAGAGAGATATTGGCATCGCAGCGAAGACTCCCCTCCTCCATGTTGCAGTCGCAGATCCCCAGATACTCGAGGATCTGTTTCAGCCCGGTAAGATAGGCATACGCCTCCGCGGAACTGCGCATATCCGGCTCGGACACTATTTCTATAAGAGGTGTTCCGCATCGGTTGACATCGAAGAGAGAATCCACATCCTGGTCATGGATCAGCTTGCCCGCATCCTCCTCCATATGCACCCGGGTAACTCCGATAACTCTCTCCTGACCATCAACGGTAACGGGAAGTGTCCCATGTTCGCACACCGGCATATCGTACTGGGAAATCTGATAACCCTTGGGGAGATCCGGGTAGAAATAGTTCTTGCGCGCAAAGATCGATTTCTCATTCACCTTGCATCCCAGAGCTAAACCTGTAAGCACCGCCATCTCCACTGCGGCGCGGTTGAGCACCGGGAGAGCCCCCGGGAGTCCAAGACACACCGGACAGCCGTGCGTGTTGGAGGGATCTCCGAAGGGAGTCGTGCAGCTGCAGAAGAGTTTTGTGTTTGTCAGCAGTTGGGCATGTACTTCAAGCCCGATAACTATTTCGTATTCCACCTTCCCGTTCTCCTTCTATTTACTTGACTTCTCTTTTTCCCTGATCCGTTTTAAGTCACACATTGCTGTGCAGAATACCTGGAAACCTATTTTTCCACGATGCTTGTCGATAGCCCCGCCTTCTCGAGCTTCTCCTCTGCAAAAGCTTTGGCTTCATCCCTGGAACCGAACTCCCCCACCCGCACCCGGTAAAGCGTCTGGTCGCCTTTAGATGTAGGCAGTACTGTCACCCCGCTATAAGTGGCACCCAGTTTCCTGCGCAGATTTTCCGCATTCTCCTTTGAACCGAACGCACCGACCTGCACTGTAAACGAAACCCCGGTCTTCTTTTTCTCTTTACGGCGGTCCTTCACCAGAACATCTGATATCGTAGTCTCTTCTTTAGCCCCAGCGCCCTTTTTCCCATTTTCCCTGGATGCGGACGTTTTCTCTTTAATCTCTGTATCACTTGCAATACGGCCCGCAACCTTCGAGATCAGCCCATCCTCAAGCAAAGGACCTTTCACTTTCAGAAGCTGTCCCTCATGAATGGAGACCTTGTCTATACCGCCCATCTTTTCCGCACACTCAAACATCGCCAGGACATAAGGAACATACCATGGCGAGGATGTATCGGGAAGAATGCTTTTTTCAAGGACGGCATAGGCACCCTTCCAGTCTCCGCGGTCCATGGAGATATAGGCCAGATGAAGCCTTGCGGCGGCACTCAGTTCATCAGTACTGTCTTTTACGATTTCGCTCCAGAGCGGCATCGCGGACTTGACTTTTTTGTCAAGATAGTAAGACAATGCTGTGAGATGACGGTACACCGGGGCACGATCCTGCCACGAAGCCAATTCGTATAAAGAGGCGGCCTTTTTGTAATCCTCGTTGATGAAGGCACAATCTCCCAGAAAACGGTAACTGGCCGCCCGATACTGCGGTGGTACAGAATCACTGGAGCTGTACTCCCTGTAGATCTTTTCAGCTTTGTCCACAGGAAGAGTACGGGCGTGAAGAAGCTTCAGTCTGTGATCTGACGGATACTTCTTAAGAGCTTTCCCGATCAGCTGCTCCGCCTCTTCTGCCAAACCCTTCTTCAACAGCTTTTCAGCCACATCCGCATCGGTCCGGGCAGACGAGAACAACGGAAGCGCAGCAACCGAGACCACCAGAACGGTTCCGCACAAAAGTTTTCCTGCAAACACTCCTCTTCCGAACGGCAAAAAGGTCTCCTGTAGGTTACACCTGAGAATTATCTTCCGAGGAGTCTGACTGCGACTCGTCCTGCTTTCCTCTTGCTTCATCACGGGATTTGTACAGATCCAGCTCGGATTTGACATAGATCAATTCATCCTCGAGCTGCTTCATCTCTTTTTTCTTTTTTCGCACATTCGACTGGCCTATTAAGTAGTAATAAGCCGCGGCAAGTATTCCAATAAGAAGGCCGATGCCGAATGATCCTGCCACAAAAGCGTAAATCGGTATGGCAGTAGTTCTGTACCCCAGGATGATCACGGGTACACTTTCACTGAACTCTTTCTGATTGAATGTGAAAATCAGAACCCAGGCCGCCATGAACGCAACCGCGAATACAACTATCCATTTGAGAATTTTCATCCGGGTATCCTTTCTCCGATGAGAGTCATCCCGCTGCTCCGTACTGCCCTGCACCTTAAAATCATTCCTGCTTCAAGGTCACTGCAAGCCAGAAGCACCCGTTTGCATCCATGATCCTGCCCCATCCAGGCCCGGTCCCGCTTTTCCTGACGGCCGCTTATGAAAACCTCCAGCTCCCGCCCCACCGATGATTCATAGATTTCACGGGTGATTTCCGTCTGAAGCCCTATCAATTGGGTAAGCCGAGCCTGCTTCTCCTCTTCTGAAATCATCTCTTTCATGGAAGCTGCTGCTGTGCCCTCCCGCGGTGAATAGGCAAACATAAAAGCGGTGGTGTACCGTGCATCCTCCACCAGCTTGAGCGTATCCCTGAACTCAGCATCGGTTTCGGAAGGAAAACCTACCATGATATCGGTGGTGATGTCCGCGTGAGGCATACGGGTCCTGATCATTTCGATCAGACCGCGGTAATGCTCTGCGTCATAGCCGCGATTCATAAGCGACAGTATCCGGTCGGAACCCGCCTGCACCGGAAGGTGGATATGACTGCAGAATTTGGGATCGGAGGCTACAGTGTCGATAAGCTTACGGGTGCAGTCCTTGGGGTGGCTGGTGGTGAAACGAATCCTCTCAAGCCCATCCACTTCCACGATTCTGGCCAAAAGGTCGGGGAAATCCATTCCATCATGATTGTAGGAGTTGACATTCTGCCCCAGAAAAGTGATCTCCTTAACCCCTGAAGCCACCTTCTGTTTCACCTGCTTTTCTATGATTTCAAAGGGGATCGACATTTCCGATCCGCGCACATAGGGAACGATGCAGTAGGCGCAGTAGTTGTCACACCCTCTCATCACCGGCACGAAATCGGTAACGGCGCTGCGTGAAAACACCCCGTTTTGAGCTTCAGACGGAACCAGAGATTCCACCACTTCCTCGATCCGCTCCATCTGCTTTGCCCCGATCACCTGGTCCACTCCGGCAATCTGCTGCCTGAGCTTATCCCCCAGCCGCTCGGCCATGCAGCCTATGACCCAGAGGTTCCCGTTTCGCCGCTTTTTTATCCCGGCGAACTCGGAAATGCGGGCCCTGGCCCGTTTTTCGGCATTTTCACGCACGCTGCAAGTGTTCACCACGATCAGATCGGCATCGTGAGGGGAATCGGTGAGCACGAAACCGCGCTGGGAAAGCAGCTGGTGTATGGTGTCCGAATCGGCCACATTCATCTGACAGCCGAAGGTCTGGAAATAAACTGAAGGCATTGATTTTCGAGGTTTTCCAAGGATGAAAGTACTGAACCGAGGCACAAGCCTGCTGATTACTATAGTTATGTAAAATTACTTTCTGCGCGGCTTGAAAACAGGCGTAATTGGAGTGTCAGAGAGGATCGGGTGTTTTGATTCTCTTCCATTCATTCTGAAGCTCAAGCTTCTGAATCCAATCCAACATTACGGACTCATCAAGATCGAGGCCTCCCGCCAACATCATCTTCCGAATATCTGAGAGGTGTTTTTCAGAGCCACCTTCTCTGAAGAACTGCAGCTTTCTGATGATGACATACTCCGGAGGTGCAGTCTGAACCGATATGTCCGAATCAATCTCGATTTTTTTCCGGTTTCTGAGGGCCCAGGCGTGGAGCGGATTTCCTGTAAAAGGATAACAGTCGGCTTTATAACCTGAATCGTGATGAATCAAATTGAAATGAGCGAACGTTTTCCTGTTCAACTCGATTCGAATGACTTCCGGAGGAGGGCAATAATAATCCGAAGATGGAAACAGGTCGCAAAGTTTACCGATATCACAGACACGTAACACAATTACCAGATCAATATCGTGAGTCAGACGTGGTTCACCATACAAGGTAGAAGCAACTGAACCTGTGACCATGTACTCGAAACCGCCCTGTTCAAGTGGCGGTATGAAAAGCGTAAGCAGATCAGGTTGATGCATAAAGGAAAATTTCTCTGACTTTCTTTTCGACCT
>JBKHHW010000186.1:0-6174 GCA_046538945.1 Chitinispirillaceae bacterium
CACCCAAATTGTCTGCAAGAGGGCCTTGCAGGTAGGATAGTAATTGCTGGTACTTTTAATATAACAGTATAATGATCTGAATGCAAATATTTTTGAAACTTTTTTGTAATATTGCCCTTTTTTGTTATTCAGGCTATCACTGTGGGAAAAAATAAGTGAAAGGCATGGTTTTTGTTCTGGAACTTGTGTGCGGGAACAGCACGATTTTTATTTGTAGCTATGAATAACTGTAAATATCTAATTCTGGCGACGTTTTTTTTTCTCGGGGTGCGGGGTGAAGCTTTTGCTCAGGCAAATCATATTGTCCTCAGGCCGGCACAAAAAAAGATCGATTCGTCTGCTGACCCTCAAATACTGATTTCTTCCGACAGCGCTACAATACTGAGTCCTCAGAACTACACTGTGCTAAAGGCGGATTCGGCTGTTTTTGAAATCGACCCTCTTGTGGAAACTGATTCCGTTTTGCTTCTGGTTCGTCACTCGGGGTCTGTCGTGGATACTCTCGGGGTGAAAAGTTCTCCTCCCTACAGAGCTGTATGGAGATGCGATTCATTGGATGATCAGGACCAGATTCACCTTCAGTTCGGTTATACCTTATTCTGCAAAGACAGCATGCGGATCGTATCTCCGCCATTCCCGCACAGGTGGACTCTGCAACGAAATCCGGTCCGCACCGATCGTACGTATCGCATAGAAGAAACATTAGAGGGTGAACAGTTTAAGGTAGACGGTAAGCTGTCTGAATGGAATCGTGTCCGGACTGCAGAGGTGGGAGGAATCGGCCGCTTCAGGCTGCTCTGGACCAGCGCGAAACTGTTTTTCGCACTGAGAGTTGAGGATCGGTCGGTTATCGGGAGGGATTTCGCCGAACTTCACATCGATCTGCATCAGGACCGGGCTGCGTTTTCCGGCATTAACCACAGGAGTATCCGGTTCGGGCCGCGTCTGCGCAGCAATACCTTTGTTGTTGATCTGACCGATTCTGGTTTTGTGCTTTGCGACAGTGTAAATGTCAGAATAAGCAGGGAGATGGAGTGGAAGGCATCCGTCGATTCTGAAGGGTATACCATAGAAGCAGTGATTCCGTTCTGTGTTCTTTCCGATCTCGAGTTTCCGCCCGCCAGATTCGGTTTGGATGTAAGTATAATGAATTATGATGAGGGAAGTACAAAGCCGGAATATCACTCCTGGTCTGGTTCCGGCCGGTATAACCGCTACAGTCCCGGCCGCTGGGGAACTGTTTCCCTGAGCCAGGCGCTTTTCCCTTTGAAATTCACTCTTGTTGCTTTGGGGATACTTGTTGTGATAATGGTGGCGTTCTTTATTATTCAGGGCATTTCCCAGAGGCGCAAAGAGGAAAAACTTGAGGCTCAGGAAGCAAAATCGCTCTCTCCTCTTACCGAGTCTTTGCTCCAGGTGGTAGAGGATACGTTGGATGATCCACAGTTCAATTTATCCGTTGCGGTTCGTCTGTTGAAAAGGGATCAGGAGGAGATTGCTGCAGCTCTGAAAAATGATCTTGACTGCAGTTTTGAACAGGTTCTTTCCTTCAGGCGGATCAAAAGGGCGCAGTTTCTCATGAGAGACCCTGAGCTTGATCTGGAAGTGGTAGCGATGAAAAGCGGATTTGAGAACTATGCATCTTTTGCCGAACAGTTTGCAAAGCAGATGCGGCACTCTCCGGAGGTCAGTCGTCAGGCTATTTTGGAGGAGCTTGAGGAGGAAGCTGAGGAGGAAGAGGAGGAGGTGCAGGACGATACCTCCGGATCCCGGAACATCGACAAAGATGCAAGCTGACTATTCTTCCAGGTATCTGATCAAAACAGATCTGAGTCCGGTGTTCCCCTCATATCGGCAGAATCTGAAATGGAGTTCATCGAGCAGTTCATTTGATTTTTCCTCCAGATCGAGCAGGTAGGTAACGATTTCGCCGTCATTGATGTTTTCTGGGGAGCATCTGGAGGGATCGGAGAAACTCATGTATATCCGGCAGGTCAAAGGCCGTACCGGATAGACTGAGCACGCTCCTTCATGACCGAGCAGCGGGCAGGGTCGTTCCAATTGGTAGAAAGCAGAAAGGAGGAGGTTGGTCGCATCGAGGTCATTGCGGCACTGAACCCTTTCGAGTTTTTCGTTCACTACTCTGTCCAGATTCTTCAAAACAGTCAGATCGTCTTTGCATTTTTTGAGAATGTCTTCTTTTTGGTGTAGCAGGTTTTTTTTGATGTAGTTTGCAATGATCTGCGCTTCGAATGAATTAACATCCTCTACCCAGTGACAACAGCACCAGGCGCATCCTTTAAAACATGACATCTGATAACCATTTGCTCTGATTGTTTCTTTTTGGTATTCGTCGAAGAGTTCAAGGACATTCTCAAATCTGTTTCTGAACTGTACATCGAGTGGGTCGGGTACCTGAAGATCTCTGAGCTCTTTCAGTACCTCTATGATTTGATTGTGGATCTTCACCGCGGACAGAGGAACGGATAGAGGCTCTTTTTTAGAAAAAGTCATCTGCTGCATTAAATCATTCCGGAAGAGGTATTTGCAGTTCATCGTAAAACAGGGACAACTCCAGATGTATCGAAGGTTTGTATTCGTATCGGTTTGTAAGGATATTGTTTTTGATTTAATCAGTAAGCGCTGTCGCGCATGAAAATAACAGCGATAGTTTTGAAGATGATTTTGACATCAAGCCATATACTCCAGTTGTCAATATATTTCAGGTCCAGTTTGACGATTTCATCGAAGTTGGTGATCTTGCTGCGTCCGCTCACCTGCCACAACCCGGTGATTCCCGGCCGTATGCTTATTCTCCGGTGATGCCATTTTTGATATTTGCCGACCTCTTCTGGTGTTGGAGGCCGGGTTCCCACCAGAGACATCTCTCCCTTGAGAACGTTTAGGAATTGGGGCAGTTCATCCAGACTGAGTTTGCGCATGATACGGCCTACGGCAGTGACGCGGGGGTCGTTTTTCAGTTTGAAAATAGCACCGTTGCACTGATTGAGATTCTGAAGTTCCTTTTTCTTCTTTTCGGCATCCGTGTACATCGACCGGAACTTGTAGATGACGAAACGTTTCCCGTTCTTGCCTACCCGGACCTGTTTGAAAAAGACCGGACCGCGCGATGTCAATTTGATGAGACCCGCCAGAATCGGATAGAAGAGTATCAGCAGGCCTGTACCGACCAGTCCTCCCGCGATATCGAAGATCTTTTTGAATACAAGCTGATCGGGGTCCAGTTCGACTGTGTGACTGATGAAGGTGGATCTTCCCATGAACTTGTGATATTCCCAGCGGGCAAAACCGGTAGTTCTGGACAGGTTCATAAAAACTCGGGCAGGTCTGCCCATCTCCTCACAGATCTGCAGATAGGGATCGAGCGAGAAATCCTCTCTGGTGAGGTTTCTCGGAAGGAGAAAGAACACCTCTTCAACGTAACTGTTTTTTATGATCACTTCAAACTCGGTCAGAGGTGTTGCGATATCCAGTTTTAAAATAATTCTCATGCCCCACTCGGGATGACAGTCAATCTCCTGACAGATCTGGGCCGCACTGCGTCCCCGTCCCACCACGATGACCGGAGTGGTGTTTCGGTTGTTGCGTCTCATTCTTTCTATAGTACGCTTTATGATTATCTTTTCGGTACCGATTAGAACAAAGGAGAGCAGAGTGGATGTTATGTAAAGGTATCGGCTGTTACGGTTTTCCGGTACCAGATACAGCACGGCAGCACCGAGAATACCTGCATAAATGAATATCTTCACGATTCTGAAGGAAAAATCGTGCATCCAGCTGAACTGGAGAACTGAGAAAAGAGACCGGGTCCAGGCGAAGTACAGATAAAAGAAGGTGAACCCCAGCACCATGATCCAGTAATTCATGAATGGGAGAAGTTCACGTCCCTGTCCGGCATAGGAGTAACTTGCATAAAAAGCAGCCAGAATGAGCAGACAGTCCAGTCCTGCAATTGTTTGCTTAACAAAAGAAGAGTGATCTTTCAACATTTTTTCACCGTTACCATAAACTGCTTCTGGAAAACACGGCTATTTGGTACTTCCGCCAGCGACTGCGAGATCTTGGTGGTGTTCCTGAAGATAATTTCTGACGTATTCGCCGCATTCTCCACTTCCCAGCTTTATCCAGGTCTTTTCCTGCGGCACACTGAAAAGCTGTTCCTGCAGCTCTATCCTGCGCTTTAGTTCAAAGTCGGCCAGGTCATTTCTTTTCATTTTCAGTCTGCTGAATCTGGTCTCGGCGCATTCGTCTATCCAGATGCAGAGGTCAAACCAGGATTCTATTTTCCAAAGAGGAATAAGCGCCGCATCCAGAATACAGACAGGCCGGCTGCAGCTGAGAATCATACTCCGGAGATGTTTTACCAGTTCAGGATGCACAATCCCATTCAGAATCTTGATGCTGTCAAGAGATTTGAAGGATATTTCGGCAAGTTTGTCAAATCGGATCCCCGTTTCATCCTTAATTTCACCGAAAGCGGAAATCAACGCAGTCTGTATCCGGGAATCGGACTGCATGAGCTTCTTTGCTTCCACATCTCCATCAATGATCTGAACCTGCGGATAGCAGAAGAGACTTGCGCAGGAGCTTTTGCCGGAGCCCATATATCCGGCAATCCCAATCCGCACTCTATTCTCCTTTGTGCTTTTCATGCTTGATAGTGATGGTAACCCGGTTGCCTTTTTCGTTCCATTCGATTTTGTCGCAATAGTTTCTGGCAATGAAAAGTCCTCTTCCGGAATCCTTCATGATATTCTCCTCGAGGGTAGGATCGGGAACTGCGCCGGGATCAAACCCTTCGCCCTCATCCAGAACAGAAACCACCACTTCTCTGGGAGATATGATGTGGCCTACAATCACTTTTTTGAAATAATCTTTTTTGTTCCCGTGGTTTATGGCATTGATCATCAACTCAGGGAGGGATATTTTCATGGCCCGGATGCAGTCGTCTCCGTAACCCGCTTTATCCATTGCACCCAGGACAGCACTCACCGCATTGTCGATTTCTTCATAATAACGTACAAATTGGATATAAACAGAATCGCGAGATGCAAAATTCAAACGTTTTTTTATTGCTTCACGTGTAGAATCGGGTTCTAGTTTCACTGCCAGAGCTGTGATGTCGTCTTCTATACTTTGTTCGCTTTGAGCTTTTATGCATTTTTTTCTGATTCCGGTTAAGAAATCCTCCGGTGATGTTTCTGTAATGCTGTTAAGCACCTCTTCTTCAAAGAGCTTTCTGCCAGTCCGGCTGTCCTCTTTGCAAAAGGCGTCGTAGATCCCGTCAGTGACCATCACCAGCCAGTCTTCAGGGTTGAGAATGAGACTCTGCTCCTCGTAGAAACCGTTTTCAAACAGACCTATGCAGGTACCCTGGGTTTCGAGTGATACCAGTTCATGTGTTTTCTTCCGGTAAATCAAGGGATAGGTATGCCCGGCATTGGAGTAGGTCAGCCGGTTGTCGTGCAGATCCAGAAATCCCACAAAGGCAGTCAAAAAGAAATCGGCTTTGATGGTGTTGATCAGTTCGTGATTGACACGTTCGATAACCGCTCGCGGACCTTTCTGCTGGCGCAGCTGGTTTGTGAACAAAACCCTGGCAAGTGAGGAGAGAAGTGCCGAAGAGACCCCATGTCCGCTAACATCGAAAATCAGAAACGCAAAAAGTTTTTCAGACAGTTTTGCCACATCAAACTGATCACCACTGATTTCAACACAAGGCAGATACATAGAGCTCGTACTCATACCATCTGCTGCCGGAAGCACCTGTGGAATCATTGCAGATTGGATTTTTCGTGCAAGGATCAGGTCCGCCTCACTTGTCTGTTCTTCCTTCATCTGATCCTGAATCTCGGGAGTGACGGTTTTGAGTAGTTTGTACACTGGGGTGGCAATTTCGAGATTGCTTTTATCAGCGCCTCGTAACTGTTTGGTCTGCATCAATCCATCTTATCCAGCTAAAGTAAAAATAATTTGTATCCGGCAACCATGTGGACTTTCTAAAGCCAGTAACTTCAATTAATTATAATTTTTTACTGGCCCAAAGTCCAATTCATCGTCGGTTTCAGCTCCGTTTAGCCTTTCAGTTTTCGATTCCGACTAAAAGTGATATCTTCGTTCTGGTCTTATCTTCTCCAATCAGAATGCCTGAAA
>JBKHHW010000187.1:0-6167 GCA_046538945.1 Chitinispirillaceae bacterium
GACACAGCGCTTTTAGGGAAAGTCTGTTGGTTCAGACATGCTTTCAACCGCAGACCGAGTACTGTGCCCCGGAGTAAAAAATCACCTCCGGGATTTCCCTTTCCCTTCCGCAGAATCCGCCGACTTGAAAAAAACGCCTACACTAATCCCCGTCCCTGCCCCGATTAAACCGTCAGAATCTGCCCCTCCGACAGAAGCTTCTTTTCAAGAGAACTGTAGGAAACGTTCTGAACCACCCCATCTCCCTCTATCGCCAAATGAGCCGCAACGGCCGAAGACTGGCCTGTTATCATGATCACCGGCTCCATACGCACAGTGCCGTAAGCAATATGACTTGCTGACACACACACCGGAACCAAAAGATTGGTGCACTCCTGACGCTTCGGACGGATCGCCCGGTAAGGTATTCGCGGAGGTTTCAGCGGCGACACTTCCACATTGCCCTCGTTGACGACCCTGCCGGCTTTGACAACCCGTTTGCAGTTGTGGGAATCCATTTTGTAGGAAGCCAATCCCACCGAGTCCTCCACCCTGAACCTGCTCAAACAATCATGCTCGGTTATGACATAATCTGAAACCATTCTCCGCGCCTCCCTCACGTAAATCTGAGGCGGCCAGTTGCCGGTATAATTGAATTCGTCGGCGGCCAGACCCCACTCCGATGTGAGTCTGCGCACTCCTTCGGGAAGACTTTTGTCATTGGATAAAAAGTAAAACAGTCCGGCCTGGTAAGAAACATGATCCTGGTAGATCCTCTCCCTGGTCTTATAATCACCTGTCGGCCAGTCGTAATTCGCTCCGATATAATCAGTACTCACCGCACCCCAGCTGTTGTGATCCGCTTTATTGTTGGGCAGTGGACGGTTCAGATCGAACACATCAAAAATGCCCGCCTCGATATAGCGCCTGAGCAGCTCGTATTTCTCCGGATCGTAGTCGGCAGGCTTCTCGAAGGGGACCATAATATCCGGATCTCTGGTCAGGCACAATCTGAAATTGTAGGCCTGGATCAATCCATCGCCCTGCCCCTGCACTCCCGGGACCAAATCACTCACTCCGTACAGAAGACCGCTGGAGGGATCCCCCGGATTCCTGAACGGATCCACGAAACGGATGAAATTATGATGATCATGCCCGAAGCGCACTCCGTTGAACTCCTCGTCATATTCGCTGCTCGATTCCCGGCCTACTGCATAGGTCACCCCGGCCTTAGCCATCAGGTCCCCTTCGTAGGTGGCATCAATATACACCTTCGATTTGAACATTACCCCGTCTTCTGTTCCAAGTGCAGTTATGCGCTGACCAGTTTTCTCCACCCTGGCAAGGCGATGCTCAAGATATAAAGTGATGTTCTCATGGGTAAGCCAGCTATGAAGTACCTCAGAGGCCACATGGGGTTCGAAAAACCACTGTTCCCCCGTACCGTAGAATGTTCCCAGGTCCCCGTAGAACTCTCTTGCCAGTCCTCCTATCACATGCCTGTTGCCTGTATCGGTAGCTCCCAGTCCGGATGTGGTCATTCCTCCCACAAATCTGCCGAACTCAACCAGAGCCACCTTGTGCCCTAGCTGTGCAGCCTGCAGCGCAGCCGTCACTCCGGCGGAAGTTGCCCCGTAGATACACACATCGCACTCGACAGTTCCAGGCCGGTAAGCTTCCTTCAGAGGGTAATAATAGGATGGTCTCCCGCTCATTCACCTTCCTCATTATATATGATCAAAAACATCCGCCTCAGAAATGGATGCCGCAATACCAATGCCATTCACCCAACTTGAAACAAAGGCAACCGAAATCAGAAAATGAAGGGGCAAAAAAAAGGGATTGTAGATCTTCTCTGTAGTGATATTTACCGGGAAAATGGATTCAGGGGATTTAAGATCGACAGAGCCGACGCGGGTAATAATAGGAGAAGGCGCAAGCGATTTCCATGCCGGGGAGGCCGATCCCGGAGATGTTTCTTTCCTGAAATAAAAAAACACCTCCGGGACTCCCCTCACCCCAGCTCCTCAAACACCATCGCTCCCGAACCGATCACTCCCGCATCCTCCCCCATCTCCGCACTCACTATGCTGCAGCGCTCAAATATCGCCGGCCAGCTGTACCTGGACGCATACCTGCTCACCCCCTCCAAAATCACCTGCCCCGCCATCATCACCCCGCCTCCCAGCACCACCCGGTCAGGGGCAAGTGCATTGAGCATTATCCCGACTGCACGACCCAGCATGTCGCAGGCCCTCTCATGAACCCTCAGCGCAAGACCATCCCCCTGCGCCACATAATCGTACACCATCTTGGACGTCACATCCGAAGGATTCGCCCGGACCTTTTCCGCAAAAGAGCTTACCTCACCTCCAACGGCCGAAGCCGCATACTCTCGGGCCAGATGCACTATACCGGTCGCGGAGGCATACCGCTCCACGCAGCCGCGCTGTCCGCAATTGCACTGAATGCCGTCTGTCTCCACCACAATATGCCCCAGCTCTCCTGCCATCCCGTGAGTTCCCTTATAAAGCCTGCCGTTTATGGCTATTCCCCCACCGATACCGGTCCCCAGTGCGAAGCAGACAAGATTGTCCACACCTTTTCCCGCACCGTATTTGAGCTCGGCCAGAGCCGCCACAGTCACATCGTTGGCGGCAGTTGTCCTCAGGCCGAAACGCTCCATTATGGGATCATAGATCTGTGTCCCTTTCCATCCGGGGAGATTCTCCGCTCCGCCCAGAACAGTCCCGTTCTTGCCAATGAATCCGGGAGATCCAAGACCGACCCCCAGAATTTCCGACTTCTTGTCGGTCTTCTGGATCAAAAGGTCGATCAGGGTAAGAATGTTCTCCAGAACCTGCTTACCGCCTTTTTGAGCTTCAGTGGGAATACGGGTCACATGTCTTCCTCTGCCGTCGCTTCCCATAACGATGCCTTTTAAATTAGTTCCACCCAGATCAATGCCGATGGCCACTTTTTCCATATCTTAACCCCGTGAGACAAGTTTATAGAACAATCTTACAAAATAATTCAAGCGAAGCTGCTGTAAACTCATCGAGGACGATTTTAACACTCAGGCATTTGATCATGCCCCGTGGCCATATCCCCTGCGCTTGTGCAGTGTACACGGGAAGAGGTATTTTTAAACCATGTCAGGAAAAATTCGGTTCATCATTGATGAAAACAGGCCCGCGGATTTCAACATGGCCGCGGATCTGCATCTTCTGGAGCATTGTAAAGGTAAAGACACCGTATTCGTGCGGTTCTACTCCTGGAAGCGTCCCTCCATAACCATAGGATACATGCAGAAAGCATCGGAGCTGCTTGACCTGGAAACGATCCGGAACAGAAACGCGCAATGGATCAGAAGACCCACCGGCGGCCGGGCTGTGCTTCACGAAGAAGACATTACCTACAGCTGCGTATTCTCAAAGCACCTCCAGTGGATGGGAACCAGTATCGCCCACACCTACAGAATCATAACCGAATGCCTCATGGAGGGACTCAGACGGGCGTCCATCATCTGTGATGCGCACGACTCCTACGATGACCTCAGAGAAGTAAAACGCAATGTGAAGCTTCCCTGTTTTCTGGCACCGAACAGAGATGAAATTATGGTGAACAAGAGAAAGCTGGTAGGATCAGCACAAAAAAGAGTTCTGGGAGCGGTTCTCCAGCACGGCTCGATACCGCTGACAAAAGCATACACGAGACTTCCAGAATATCTGAACATCCAGGAAGAAGAAAAAAGAAGTCAGACCAGACTTCTGAGACTCAAAGGTACCAGCATTCGGGAATGGGCACCTGAAGCTTCGTTCGAGTTCATGGCGGAAAAACTCATGGAAGGGTTTTCCTCAAAGCTTCCGATGCCGACTCTGAATTCACCCTGGAGCACCGACGAGAAAAACAGCATCAACCGATTGGCACAATCTGCTGATTTCCGCAGAAAATGGAAATCTATTGATTCAACAGACAGATTGATAAACACTTCCGAACAGGTACAATGATGAAAAAAATAGTTCTCACAGGCGGCGGGACTGCCGGGCATGTCACACCGAACCTTGCTCTGCTGCCCGGGCTCAAAAACCTGGGCCTGGAAATCCATTACATCGGAACCCGGAAGGGCATAGAATACAACCTTGTCAACAAGGAAGAAGTTCCCTATCATGTGATCTGCGCCGGTAAACTGCGTCGCTATTTTGATCTAAAAAACCTGACTGACATTCTCCGCATCGGTATGGGATTTCTGCAGTCGCTGCTTCTTATGTTCAAACTGAGACCCGCTCTGGTGTTCAGCAAGGGTGGATTTGTCTCCTGTACAGTGGTGTGGGCAGCCTGGGTCTGCAGGATACCGGTGGTTATTCACGAATCGGACATTACTCCCGGACTGGCCAACAAACTTTCCTCGCCCTTTGCGAAGAGAATCTGCTTCAGCTTTCCTGAAACCGAAAAGCATCTCCCCGAAAGCAAGCGGGTCCAGACCGGTCTGCCCATCAGAGAATCGCTTTTCGACGGTTCGGCATCTAAGGGCAAAGAACTGTGTGGATTCGGGGATGATAAACCGGTGATACTGGTCATGGGAGGAAGTCAGGGTTCGCAGGCAATAAACAAAGCGGTACGCGCCGCTCTCGACAAGCTACTTCCCGACTTCAACGTTTGCCACCTGTGCGGAAAAGGGGGCACTGCTCCCGGAGGAAGGAAAGGGTATTGCCAGTTTGAGTATGTGAATGAGGAACTGCCGCATCTGCTTGCCACGGCTGATCTGGCCATTTCAAGATCAGGGGCTACAACGCTCTTTGAATTTCTTGCTCTGAAAAAGCCCAACCTTCTTATCCCTCTGGGAACAGGCGCTAGCCGCGGAGACCAGATACTCAATGCCCGCTCCTTTGAAAACCTGGGCTACAGCCGCGTGCTTCTCCAGGATGATCTCGACACCTCCGCTCTTGTTGAGAATGTGAAGAAACTTCACGACGAAAGGGACAGGTATATCCGATCTATGAGCCAAAATGACGCCCGGGCCAGCAGGGAAAAAGTGATCGGAGTTCTAAAGAACTTCATCTGATCGTCTTTTCCGCTAAAAATCCAGAACAGCTACTGCAAAAGGATTGAGATCGAGCATTACTCCGGACCCGCATTCCAGTGTCCGTCCCCGGGCACAGAGGAATGCTTCCGGACTGTAAATAGCAGTCTCGTATGAGTTCTCATCGAGAACAAGCAACCTTGCCTGCTTGACACCGATATCACCCAACGATACCCTGCGCTTCACATCGGAGCAGTTGGCCGTAATTACCCTGTGCCTGTTGTTTTCGGAAAACAACACGGAAACGATAGACTCGTCACCACTCCTGCAAGGCAGGCAATCACCATCTTTGAATTCAGCGATAAAGGCAAGTACAAGAAATGCGGGAACCACTTTGTCTCCACCTGACGACGATACCAGACCGCCCTCCCCCAATGCGTGAAAATATGTCAGGCTGTCGGCATTTTCGTTTATACAGGATGAAAAATGTTTAAATGTCCAGGCTGCGGTAAATAGCCCTGACATCCTGCTGTCAGCCCCCCCGTCCTTCTGCGGGCTCTCCGCTCTTCTGCGGGGCCTCAGAGTCACAGGTGATACTACCACAGGAAGGCCGCCTGCAAGGCGGTCAGCATCCCTGAGCACTTCGGCTATTCCGGCCGCATTCTCCATTACGGCAGCATTGTCAAACGTGTGTACCTGCGGATTGGCACTGAAACTCACGAAATCCAGGTTGGCAGTTTCTGGTTTATTTCTGTTGAGTTCGACATAATAGTAATCGGTTCCGCCGCCTACAGGTGCATGCGGAGAATACGCCCTGAGTGCATCTTTCACATGAAGAACAAGACTGTCCGGTGTCACTCTCTTTTGGGTGCTGAATATCAGATAACGTCTGACCGGAAGCTGGACTGAACGCAAAGCGGAGAGAAGCTTTTCGGTTTCTGAGGCGAAATCTCCGGTGAAATGAATCGCGAGTTCGACAGGGACATAAAGAACAGAGACGGTCTCCGCAGCACGCCTCACATCTTCGACAAGCTCCGATGAATCTGCATATATATCAAACCTGACATGCGAAAGCGAAAGGAGTCTGACAAGCTGTGCAGGTCCGGATGAGAACCGGGCCGAATCGGGAATACAGGTCCCCAGATCGGGTACCTTCCTGGATTCT
>JBKHHW010000046.1:0-20783 GCA_046538945.1 Chitinispirillaceae bacterium
AAGCATGTCCTTAGCTTATTTTCAGAGTTCAGCGGGCCTTCCGCACATGCTGAGCATAGTCCTCGTAATCGAAGCATAATCTTCATCGTGTCCCTTCAGGCACACGAGCTCCCTCCTCCCTCTCAGTCTGGTACTAATTGCAATTGTGCACATACTTTCAAGTTACAGCATTCCGCACATGCTGAGCGTAGTCCTCATAGTCGAAGCATAATCTTCATCGTGTCCATCAGGCACACGAGCCCCCCAATCAATCAGGGTTCAGTTCTGAGATTGCGCCTGGTCCAGTGCTTCGAATCTCCCCATTTATTGAAACCCACCACCCGATCTACAGATTGAACCCGGTTCTGAAGGCAGAAACGGCACTGCTCGGCACTTTCATCCAGACAAGGCTTGCCTTCATAGAGCAGATAATTTTCCCTTACCTCCTGAGGTGTAAGCTGGGGCATGATGACATTTGCACCAAATCTGAGTCCCTGCTCACGACCGTCATGCTTCATCGTCTGCAGGGCCGTAGTTGCAGCAATATTCACGTCTCTCAAGACCAAACGTGTCGCAGCAATCATCAGCAGTGATTTCTGGAAAACCCACTCTTTTTTTTCATTATAATAATGCAAGTGCGACTTCATCGGTGTATCGGAATGAACAATATAGGGTCCCATTCCGATCATGTCCACATCCAGGTCCCGGAAAAACAGTATGTCATCGGCAAGATGTTCGACACTCTGCCCCGGAAGTCCGATCATGACACCCGTTCCGACCTGAAAGCCGATTTCCTTAAGACTTCTGAGACATTCTATCCGACTCTCGAGACGCTGTGATGGTGGATGAATCGTAGAAAACAGTTCGGGAGCAGATGATTCGATTCTGAGAAGGTAGCGGTGAGCTCCCGCACTGAACCATCTTTTGTACACTTCCGAACTCTGCTCTCCACAGCAGAGAGTGATTCCCAAACCATGAGGCAACACTTGTGAAACCGTTTGCGACTTGATCTCCTTCACAACACTTTCTACCAGTTCTACAAAGTGAGCATCGCGCCTCTCCCCGGATTGCAGTACAACAGACCCATACCCCTGCTCTGCACACCACACAGCGGCCGATACCATTTCGTTTCCGGAAAGTGTATACCGTTTCACCCCTGTATTGCTTTTCCGTATCCCGCAGTAAAGACAATCACAGGTGCAGACGTTGGAGAATTCGATCAGTCCACGGTAAAACACCTCTGAACCGCACTGGGTTAGAAGGACATCTTCTGCTTCTTTTCTGATCAGCTCGATTTCCTGCGTATCAGTAGATACCAGCAATCGAATTATATCGTTTCGATCAAAAGAAGTCTTTTTCAACGTATCAGTTATCGACATATTCACTCTCAAGCGTTTTTATCACTTCGCTGGTTTGTTCCAAGTCAAGCTCATGCCAGCCGTACACGATATAGCCGGTACTTTCAGTTACCTGTATCCGATGCGGAGGACCCAGGGGGAGGTCGCGAGGCACCCCTCCCTCATTACTCCAGCGCCGGCCGATGATTCTGGCTTTAAGAACACGTATACCTAACGTCTGTTCCAAAAGCTGAATTCTTTTTTTCTGCATGATTCCCCACAATTTCCGATGTACATATTTACACATCAACACACACAGCCTTTCACCCTTATTCTCAAAACCTTAAACGTTGAACTCTGAACGGAAAAACTGTGCTCACCCCTCCTACTCTATCTCAACGTAAAAGCTCCGGGTATCCATAACGGTAAACGGTAAACGCCTAAAAATACAGATCTCTCTCCCCACCGGAAGTTCGGTTGTAGTATTCCATGAAGGTGTCCCAGATCTTTGGAATTTTAACCTTCACTTCCTCGATTTCCTTCCGGATTATCTTCTCCCCTATTTCCTTTGTTTCGGGGCTGGCGAAATCATCCAGCCATTCTCTGTAAGTAATCACGGCATTGAGCTTGCAGAACTTGCCTTCCGCCCCGGTGCGCAGAAGATCCATTATGCACTCCCCGGTCCTGCCGCATCGGTAACCAGCCGTACAGAATGAGGTGATATGGCCCATCCGGGCAAGCTCTCTCACCACTTCGTCAAGACTTCTGGTATCCCCCAGAATGAACTGCTGCCGGTCTGATTCCTGAAGATCGGCCCTGTTGTATGCACCCAGTCCGATTTTGCTGGATGCGTCAGTCTGAGTTACTCCAAGAGGAATCAGGGATCTGCGCATGGCGGCGTTCTCACGGGCCGTCAGAATCATTCCGGCATAAGGGACTGCAAGCCGGATGACGGTCACTACTTTCCTGATATCCTCATCAGATAATCTGTACCTGCTGCTGTCGGCAAAAGGGGTATCCTGTGCCGGCTCAAGCCTTGGAAAAGAGATGGTGTGAGGTCCGATTCCGAATTTTTCCTCAAGTTCAATAGTGTGATAGAGAAGTCCCATGACTTCGAATTTCCAGTCGTAAAGACCGAACAGTGCCCCGATCCCCACATCGTCAATACCAGCCTCGAGTGCTCTGTGCATGCTGTAAAGTCTCCAGCGGTAATCTCCCTTAAGCGTCCCGGCCGGATGGACTTTGCTGTACGTGTCATGATGATAGGTTTCCTGGAAAACCTGGTAGGTTCCTATGCCGATTCTGTTCAGCATGGCGAGTTCCCCGACCTGCATGGGAGCGGCGTTCACATTCACCCGTCTGATCGAGGAATATCCGCTTTTGACGGGAGCCTTAACGCTGTAGATCGCCTCCATGGTCTTTCCCATGTACTCGGCATCGGATCTGGGATGTTCTCCATAGACTATAATAAGCCGCTTGTGACCTATTTTCCCTGCAAGCACCTCTGTTTCTCTCTTTACTTCATCTTCAGTAAGCACGCCCCTCATAACCGACTTGTTTTCTGTTCTCAGCCCGCAATAAAGGCAGTTATTCACACATACAGTACTGAGGTAAAGAGGCGCAAAGGTGACAATCCGATTGTCGTAGACGATTTTCTTGATATTGCCTGCCGCGGTTTCCATCTCTTTCCAGAGCTCCGGGTCAGTGACATTTAACAGCGTGGCAGTCTCTTGGGGAGAAAGAGTCTGGATCGACAGTGACTTAGCAATGATGTCCCTTACCCGAGCCTTGTCGGGATCTTTTGCACGGCTCAGCTGCAGCTCGATCTTTTCATCATCAATGAAATCTTTGCCATCCGGACCAAGGTATTTATTCAGCTGATCCTCACGTATCCTGTCTTTCACCCATGCACTCTTTTCCATTTCCACTCTCCTTTATTTAAAGGCAAACGTTTTTAGCTTTACAACTACTCAGACCCGGGATGCTATTTCCTGACTGCAGAAAGCCTCATATGCAGCAGGAAACGGCTTGAGCACCCGTCTGATCACTCCCTGAAGACAGGAGATAGCCACACCGTAATTTGTAATCGGCACATTTCTGCCCGCGGCCCCGGATGAACGGGAAAGCATTTCCCTTCTTGTCAGCATACAAGCTCCGCAATGAATCACAAGTGAATACTTCTCAAGATCCAAAGGATAATCCCTGCCGCTGCAGACATCTATATCCAGATCCAGCCCGGTGTACTGTCTGAGCCATCTGGGAATCTTGACCCGGCCTATGTCATCCTCGGCCGCATGATGGCTGCATGCCTCAGCGATAAGCACCCGATCACCTTTTTTAAGTCTCTCGATTGTTGCCGCTCCCCTAGCCGCTTCGATCAGATCTCCTTTGAAGCGGGCAAAGAGTATAGAGAAGGTGGTACAGGCGATATCTTCAGGCGTATCGGCTGTCATCTTGAGCACCACCTGGGAATCACAGATAACTATATCGGGTTTGCGGTTGAGCATCGCAAGGGCGGAGGCATACTCCCGTTCCTTCACGACCAAGACAGACGCATCATTGTCGAGAGCATCGCGTATGGTCTGGACCTGAGGCAGAATAAGACGCCCTTTGGGTGCCTGAAGATCGATCGGAACGATAAGAACTGCGAGCCCGTCGGGTGGGAGAAGGTCCCCCACCAGAGCGGGAGGCTGCAGAAATTCCTCCGGCACACATCTGGTCAAAGCGTCCCTGAAATCCTGACGCACTCTCTCCTTCTCTACACTTTCCACACAGGAGCATGTAATCACATTTGAGGAAACATCTCTCATTCTTTTTAAAAATGCGGCATCCGCCGGATTCAGATCGGTTTTGTTTACAATAATAATTACGGGCGAATTCCGCTTCCGGGCTTCTGCACATAAAGTTTGCTCATATTCACCCCAGGCACCGTTTTCTGTTATCAGGACGTAAACATCGGCACGGCTGAATACCGCCTCGGTTTTTCTCACCCTTTCGGAAGAGAGTCTGGACACGTCGTCTATTCCCGCAGTATCGAGAAAGACCACCGGACCAACAGGCAGTAACTCCATCACTTTTTCCACCACATCGGTGGTGGTTCCCGGAAGAGACGATACGATAGATATATCCTGATCGGTCACCAGATTGAGAAAACTTGACTTCCCCACATTGGTTCTTCCGAAAATTCCTATCTGAAGTCTCATGGATTTAGGTGCGGTCTGCATTCAAAATACTCCTTCTGCTGAATCCCAGCGCCATGACCTGAGCGGGTGAAAGTGCCTCGTTCACTATATCGGATCCGAGTTCCGAAATCAGATAATCCACAAATCCGCCATCCTTATGTACATCGTATTTTTTTACCAGTTCCTGAGCTTTGTCGTACCCTATGAAGGGTAGCAATGCGGTGACAGTGGTAGTCGCCCGGCTCACATTCACTTTGCAAATTTCAGTATCCGCCTCGATCTTTTCCACATGTTCCTGTAGTATGCGGTCGGAAGTATCGAGCAGTTCAAGAGATTCAAGAAGCGTTTCAGCAATGAGGGGGATGAACTCGTTTATCTGCAGACTCCCTCTGGAAGCACAATCAGCTATAACAGAATGATTGGCCTGAACCCTGATTGCGGCACTCATGACCGCTTCCATGATAACCGGATTCACTTTACCCGGCATGATGCTCGATCCCGCCTGTACATGAGGAAGTCTGATTTCACCGATGAAGTGAAGCTGTCGCATATCGGCACAGATTTTACTCAGATCCGTGGCATGAGCGCTTAGAATTCCCGACACTTCCACGAAAGCGTCGGCATTGGCTGTCTGGTCCATGAGGTTTTCACCCCTGGTCAGACCGTATCCGCACAAGCCTCTGAGCTTCTCCACCACCCTGAATATATAGGACCGGGGGGCGGTCAGTCCGGTCCCCACCGCGGTCCCTCCCAAATTGACAACCCTGAGCCTTTCCTCACACTTAAAGGCCCGCCACCGGTCTCTGGCAACCGCTTCGGCCCAGGAGGAGAACTGTGCGCCCAGAGTGACCGGAAGAGCACTCTGGAGTTCGGTGCGTCCGCAGATCACAATATCAGCGAATTCTTTCTCTTTACCCTGCAAAGCCCCCTGAAGTGCCGCAGCAGACTGGCTGAGTTTACGTACGCCTGCAATGGCGGCCATTTTCAAGGCTGTCGGGAACACATCGTTGGTCGACTGATGAAGATTGACATGCTCGATGGGATGGCAGTATTCATACTGCCCTTTCTCCTTGCCAAGGATTTCCAGAGCCCGATTTGCAATGACTTCGTTGGCATTCATATTCACCGAAGTCCCTGCCCCGCCCTGAAGTGAACTGATGGGGAACTGGTCATCAAGGCGCCCCTCAATAATATCATCGCAGGCAGTCTGAATTGCCCCGCCCACTGACGAGCCCAGAAAACCCAGTTCCATATTGGTAAGACAACAGGCTTTTTTCACCTGCACCAGAGCATGGATGAGATCGCGATTTGTCCGCCTGCCCTCAAAAGGGAAATTCCTGACTGCTCGCGAGGTGTGTATACCCCAATAGACATCCCGCGGCACAGAGCATTCACCCAACAGATCGTGTTCCACACGCATTGTGCCCATGCTATTTTCCTTTGCTCAAAGCTGACTTGACGGTTACTCCGGCAATAGAGCCCAGTTTACCGGTCAGACGTCCCAGTTCGTCCGTAGTGGCATCAACCACCAGAGTTATGACACAGCAGTTCTTCTTTTTATAAGGAACTCCGGTTCTGGCTACGATGAGATCACCGCAGTCAGAAAGTATGCTGTTCACATTCTGAGCGCATTCGTCCCTGTTTTCGACAATAATTCCAACGAAACCGAGTCGTTTTTCCATTCTACGTCTCCACTGGCATACGGCAAAAAAAAGGGCCCGGTCCGCAGATATTTCTGCAGAACCAGACCCCGATTTGTTTCTGAAACGATTTTCATTCAACTCCCCCTCGGCTTCAGAGTATCACCTCCTGACCTCAGGAAAAAGTTTTACATATCATACCACTTGAGGAGCTAACCGCTTACCAGCGATACTCCGGACGTGGTTTGTAACTTGTATGCAGAAGTTCATGGGACTTGTGAGACAAGGGACTTCCCAGGTACTCCGCATATATCTTCTGAATCTGAGGATTGTGGTGTGAACAGCGCTTCTTGGCCGTGATATCGTCTGTATACAGACCCGCGGCTCTTTCCTTGCGCTTCTGATCATCAGCACCGTATGGCTGACCACCACCGCCCACACATCCACCGCGGCATGCCATCACTTCGATGAAATGATAGGGCGTTTCCTTGCCTTCGGCAAGAGCAGCCTTCACTTTTTCCAGAACTGAAGAGATATTGGCCATACCGTGAGCCACTGCGATTCTCACCTCAGTACCATTGATATCGACCTTACCTTCTTTCACTCCGTCCAGACCGCGAGTTTCGGTAAAGTTAACATCATCGAGTTCCTTTTTGGTGATCAGATTGTAGGCAGTTCTAAGAGCCGCCTCCATCACACCACCAGTTGCACCGAATATAGTTCCTGCTCCGGTATACTCGCCAAGAACAGAATCGACTTCCTCGTCGGGGAGATTATTAAAATCGATACCCGAAGATTTGATCATGCGGACGAGTTCTCTTGTGGTAAGAGAGATATCGATATCCTTCTGACCGCTTGAAAACATCTCGTCTGAACGGGCTATTTCAAACTTCTTGGCGGTACAGGGCATAATCGACACCATGAAGATCTTTTCAGGATCGAGACCCATATTCTTGGCATAGTAGGTCTTTGAAAGCGCTCCCAGCATCGACTGAGGTGACTTTGCAGTCGAGAAGTGAGGAATCATCTCGGGATAGAACTTCTCCAGATAATCCACCCATGCAGGACAGCAGGTCGTGATCATGGGAATAGGTGCGGAGTTCTTCGTGAGTCTTTCCACAAGCTCGCTACCCTCTTCCATGATGGTGAGGTCGGCTGCGAAGTTTGTATCGAACACAGCCTTGAAACCGAGCTGACGGAGAGCGGCGTACAGCTTTCCGGTCTGAACAGTTCCTGAGGGCCATCCGAAGGCTTCACCGATGGCGACGCGGACCGCGGGAGCGATCTGCACCACAGGGTAAAGATCAGGCTTGCGCAGAGCATTCCAGACAATGTGTTCTTCTGATTTTTCATAAATAGCACCCACAGGGCAGTGAGCAGAACACTGGCCGCATTTGATGCAGGGGCTGTCGTTCAGATTTACGTCGGCAGCAGGAGCGATGCGGGTGTTTTCACCTCTGCCCAGGAACTCAAGAGCCCACACGCCCTGCATTTCCTGACACACCTTGGCACATCGGCCGCAGAGAATACACTTCTCGGGATTGAGCACCAGAGAAGTGGTGGTGCTGTCCTGGGGAAGATCTCTTAAGCGCTGCGGGAAGGTCATCTCCCGTATACCGAACTCGGCTGCCAGACGCTGCAGCTCGCAGTTCTGGTTTCTGGGGCAGGCCAGACAGTCGTTGGGGTGAGTGGAGAGGATCAGTTCGATAACTGTTTTACGAACCTCCACTATTTCAGAATCATGAGTGATGATGTTCATCCCCTCTTCAGCGGGAGTGGCACAGGCACGAAGCATCTTTGGAGATCCTTCCGCCTTTACGACACAGATACCGCACGCTGCCCAGGGCTCAATATCCGGGTGATGGCAGAGAGTGGGGATGTTGACAGCTACCTTCCGGGCGGCTTCGAGAATGGTGGCTCCCTTGTCCACCTTTACAGGCCGTCCGTTTATCTTGAGATTGATCTTGTTCATCCGATTTACTCCTTGAAATTAGTTCTTGACCACGGCCTGGAACTTGCAGGCCTGCTCGCAGGCTCCGCACTTTATACACAGTTCCGCATCGATAGTATGCGGCTGACGTTTATCACCGGTAATGGCATCGACAGGACACTTTTTGGCACACAATCCGCAACCGATACACTTTTCAGGCTCAATAATGAAACTGAGCAGACCGGTACACTTCTTAGCAGGGCACTTCTTGTCCTGGATATGAGCCATATACTCGTCTTCGTAATAGGTAAGAGTCGAGATGACCGGATTGGGAGCCGTCTGACCAAGGCCGCACAGAGAAGCTCTGCGCATAGCCTGACTGATCAGGCGCATTTTGCGGATGTCATCCTCTGTTCCATCTCCTTTGGTAATCTTTTCAAGAAGGCTGTGGAGCTGACGGCCGCCTATACGGCAGGGAGCACACTTACCGCATGATTCGTCCACCGTGAACTCGAGATAGAATTTGGTCACATCCACCATGCAGTCATCCTCATCCATGACAATCATACCACCGGAACCCATGATGGAACCCAGTTTACCCAGGTTATCATAGTCGATGGGCGTATCGAGATAGTCGGCAGTGATCACACCTCCGGAAGGTCCTCCGGTCTGCACGGCCTTAAATTTTTTGCCCCCCGGGATACCTCCTCCGATATCGTAGATGATTTCGCGCAGAGTCGTTCCCATGGGAACCTCTATGAGACCGGAATTGGCGATTTTACCGGTGAGAGCAAATACCTTGGTGCCCTTGGAGTTTTCTGTTCCGATTTTGGAGAACCAGTCTCCTCCCTTGGAGATGATGACCGGAATATTCGCATACGTTTCCACGTTGTTGATGACTGTGGGCTTGCCCCAGAGTCCCTTAACAGCAGGGAAAGGAGGACGTGGAATCGGCATACCGCGTTTTCCTTCCAGAGACGCAAGAAGCGCAGTCTCCTCACCGCATACGAACGCTCCCGCACCGAGACGGACCTCGATGTCGAAATCGAAACCGCTGCCCAGAATATTCTTGCCCAGAAGGCCCATTTCGCGAGCCTGCCTGATAGCGATCTCAAGACGGTTTATAGCCAGCGGATACTCAGCTCTGATATAGATGTAACCCTGATTGGCGCCGACAGTGCGTCCGGCGATCGCCATGGCTTCCAGAACCGAATGCGGGTCACCCTCGAGAGTACTGCGGTCCATGTATGCACCCGGGTCTCCCTCATCGGCATTACATACCACGTACTTCTGGTCTCCTTCGGCATCCTTTGTGAACACCCACTTTTTCCAGGAAGGAAAACCTGCTCCACCTCTACCGCGGAGGCCTGACTTCCTGAGCTCCTCGATGACATCATCGGGAGTGATCTCGAAGAGCACCTTTTCCAGCGCAAGGTAACCGTCTCTGGCTATATACTCGTTTATATCTTCAGGATTGATGAATCCGCAGTTGCGCAGAACGATTCTGAACTGCTTCTGATAGAATTCGATATCATCGATTTTCGCCCGTTCTTTGCTGTCGGTTTTATTGTAGAGGAGCCGTTGGACCTTTCGTCCCTTCACGATATGCTCGGCGACGATCTCCTTTGCATCTTCCGGCTTCACATTGACATAGAAGCTCTCGTCCGGAAGCACTTTGACAATAGGGCCCTTTTCACAGAACCCGAAACAGCCGGTCTTCACAACCTGAGCATCAGAAGCGACATTGTTCTCCTCCAGCTCTTTCTGGATGTTCTGAAAAATCAGGTCGGCCTTACTGGATTCACATCCGGTTCCACCGCACACCAATATGTAATTCTTAAATTTCATCTGTCCCCCTGATTACTTGATAATGTCTGCCGCGGGTTTATCAAAAACATGATCGTTGACTAGTTTCTTTTCGACAAGATGTTCATTCACTATCCGTCGAGCCACATCGGTTTTCACATTGCCGTAGACAATGGCCGGCATTCCGGGCACAATCACCTCGACGGTGGGCTCAGCATGGCACAGCCCCATGCAGCCAGTCTGAGTCACGGCCACATCGGTCAAACCCTTCGCATCAATCTCATCCAGAAAAGCATCGAAAGAATCCTTGGCACCGGCAGCGATACCGCACGTTCCCATACCGATGATGATCTGAGTCGTCTTGCCTTCCGTATCACGGCGCCCCAGTTCCTTTTTCTTCTCATCCCGGAGCTTTTTCAGATCCGCCAAAGTCAGTTTAGCCATTTTGTCATTTCCCCTTTTGTAATAATTCTTTTTCAAGTGTTCGCAAGTAAGTCCGGACCGCTATAATCGACTGAGCATCCTGAAGGTCTCCAAGGGTTTCAAGAAGCTCCAGGCGAGATACCGAGTAGGAGTCATTTCCATACACCCGGCGAAATCTCAAATCATAGCTCCCCTGCAAAACCATGCAGCAAACCATCGCCGAAGCCAGGTTCCCCACAGGAGGAACATCTGGATTACTCTGTTCAAGCGAGAAGTACAGCGATGTCCCGGTTCCTTTTTCCGAAGAGATATCCCATTTTCCGCCGCATTGAGCCACGCACTGAGCCAGAAACGATATTCCCAGGCCCACTTTGCGCCGATCATGCTTTCCCCCTCCGGTAAAAAAAGGATCGCGGACTTTCGCAAGAGTCTCTTCATCCATTCCGGTTCCATTATCCGATATATGTACCTTAATAACGTGATCCTTTTCCAGAACATCCACTTCGATGAGGCTGCTCTGAGCCTCGATGGAGTTCTGTACCAGATCGATAATATAATCGGAAAGGGTGCAATGCATTTTCATACAGCCTTATTTATACTTCTGAAGGATCTCCGCAAGCTGAGACGTCTTCACACCACCATACACTTCTCCGTCGATCGTCATGACAGGAGCAAGACCGCAACATCCGACACAGCGTACAGCCTGAACCGAAAAAAGACCGTCTTCAGTAGTGGCATTCACGCCTACTCCGAGCTGCACTTCGAGTTCCTTGAGCAGATCCTCGCCGCCCTTGAGATAGCAGGCTGTACCCATGCACACGGAAATGATGTGCAATCCGGGCTTGGTCAGCTTGAAATAATGATAGAACGTCATCACTCCGTAGATTTTGGCCAGAGGGACATCCAGCATTTTGGACACGGTGAGAGCCACATCCCGGGGGATGTATCGGTACACTTCCTGCACCTTGTGCAGAATCATGATTAGATTTCCCGGCTTATCCTTCCATTCCTTGATGAAAGCTTCGAGCTCGGGTGATAATTCCGTCAATACCGGCATGCTCTGGGGCATACGGCAACCTCCTGAATCTGGTGAAAGGAAACTGTGTAAGAGCAGTTCAGAAGACGGGTCGGAAAGGCAGTTTTTGTGAATCCTGGTGCAAAAAGTAATGACATTCCTTCCAGTCTCCCGCTAAAAATAATACATATTATAGCCGAATAAAAGTGTTTTTCATTGTTGCGCGCGTTTGGAGACATAAACTATTTATTGGTTATTATGTTACAACTGTAACAAAATTGTATCCAAGGCGAAAATAAATGACTTTTTCAGACATTGTGTCTACCATCGATGCCCGGGTTGTCTATAAATCTTCCCAGTTTGATTCCGTGGCCGCGGAGAGTGTCATCGTTTCAGACCTCATGAGCGATGTGCTGGTCATGGAGAAGCCCGCCCCGCTGCTTGTCTCTTCTCTTTCCTCAGACCAGACTCTCCGCACGGCAAGCATGGTGGATGCAGTCGGTGTGGTGATAGCCCAGAACAAACCCCTTCCGGAAGGGATTGCCGCACTGGCACGGGAACTGGACATAACACTGCTCCATACATCACTTCCCAAGTTCGAAACCTGTGTACTGCTTGGAAAGCTGCTCGAGTGCAAAGTTTAGAAAACCAGAGGCGGTATTACGCCCCGAGACAATAAATAGTACAGGTCATTCGGAAATATTCACAGCAGGTCACATTTACGGTATAAACACATGCTACCCATTGTTATATTTACCATATGAACACTACAGCGCCGCTGGATTCATCCCGTTCCTCACTTCTCACGCTTGAGATCATCTTCAAGCTCAAGGTGAGAGATGTCATGTCCGGGAACCTTGTCACGGCAGTCAAGATAGACACCATGCGTCATGTGCAGAAGCTCATGAGGGAGCATTGTATTTCAGGAGTGCCGATAGCTGAAAACGGCAGGCTTTTCGGACTGATCAGCGTGGACAACATACTGAGGGCACTTGACTTCGGTTATATCGAGGATACAGTTGAAGCCCACATGACGCGCAACCTGATAGTTCTTGAGGACGACATGCCTCTCTCCTTTGCCATCTCCTGGTTTGAACGTTACGGTTTCGGCAGATTCCCGGTGCTGGACAAAGATGAAAAGCTGGCAGGCATCATCACCTCCAGGGATATCATGTCCAAGATACTCACCGAGCTGAACACAGAAGTGAACAGAATCGAAAGCAGGCAGTCTGCAGCGCGCAGCATAGTGAGCGAACGGTACTACCGGGAATTCAATGTGAAGAAATTCGATTTCCAGAAAGGCGGAACCGCCTCCAACGAATTCCGGAAGGTGCTCAAACAGAGGAATTTCGATCCCAAGATGGTTCGGCGGGTGGCCATTGCCGCCTACGAGCTGGAGATGAACCTGGTGGTGCATTCGGAAGGGGGTACGATCGGCTGCTACATAGCTGACGACCGGGTGGAAATCGTGGCCAAGGACAACGGTCCCGGGATTCCGGATGTGGACAAGGCCATGACAGAAGGGTACAGCACGGCGACAGACTGGATCAGGAGTCTGGGGTTCGGAGCGGGGATGGGTCTTCCGAATGTAAAAAGGTCGGCGGACCTTTTCGACATACGGTCTCAAACGGGGCTGGGGACGGTTGTAAAGGCAACAATAATGACAGATAGTGCGGATCGGGTCGCACCGCCCGCAGGAAATAAAGAAGAGAAGGGGTCAGACGGATGAAAGCTAAGGAACTTGCGGCAGCTCTGGGTCTGGAGACAGTACAGGATGCAGGGGAGGACAAGGAGATCAGGACCGGGTACACATCGGATCTGCTGAGCGATGTGATGGCCAATGCGGAAGAACACTGCGTTCTCATCACCATGCAGGCACATGTAAACACCATCGCCGTCACGGCGCTCACCGGCATATCCGCAATCATTCTCTGCAACAGCCGCCCGGTACCGGACGACATGGTGGATGCCGCTGCCAAAGAGAAAATCGCTCTCTACAGATCAAAAGAAAACCAGTTCACCGTTTCGCACAGGGTTTACCAATGCCTGAACAGGAAAGCCTGAAGCACTATAGAGCGGATCTGCATATCCACTCCTGTCTCTCCCCATGCGCATCACTGGACATGTCACCCAGAGCGATAGCGCAAACAGCTGTGGAGAAAGGCTTGAACTGCATTGCTCTTACGGACCATAACTCCGCCGGCAACTGCGCAGTCATGCAGACCCTCTGTTCTGAAAAAGGCATTCTGTTCTTCCCCGGAATCGAAGTCAGCACTTCCGAGGAAGCTCACATTCTCTGTTTGTTCGAAACAGTTAAGGCCGCCGAGCATCTGGGCGAATTCGTCTACCGCTCACTTCCCGATGTGGACAACGAGCCGGAAAAGCTCGGGGACCAGGTTCTGGTGAATGAGACAGATGAAATAGAGGGATTCGTTCAGAAGTATCTCGGTCTGGCATCCATGATCACCATAGACCAGCTCCGCAGCAAAGTCAGGGAACTGGGCGGTCTTCTGATCCCGGCCCACATCGACAGACCCTCGTTCAGTGTCATTTCGCAGCTCGGGTTTCTCAGCGGAGACTTTTCCGCGGTGGAAATTTCAAGAGCCGGGGTGCGCAGAGGAATTGATCTGACCTTAGCCGGGCCCTACCCCGCGGTAACAGCGTCAGACTCCCACTACCTGCACGAGATCGGAAGCGTGAGTGTCGGCTTTGAGCTCAGGGAGGGAACATTCGAGGAGTACTGCTTCAGGCTTTCACAAAAGAACATAACCATTTATTCCCGAACGCCGGATCAGAGTTCTGACCGGTTCCGTTAAACGGCTGCCAGGAGAGAAAAATGCCCAACAAAAACTGCATTCTGCGTCTTTCCCGCTACAAAAACGCGCTTTACCGCTTCAAGTCGATCGGCTTCGTCAAGATATTCTCCGACTATCTGGCAGATGCCGTGGGGGTGACCAGCGCCCAGGTAAGGAAGGACTTCTCTCTGTTCGGCATATCCGGCAACAAGCGGGGAGGCTACCAGATCGACGCTTTGATTGACAAACTAAATTTGATCCTTGGAAAAAACGAGGTACAGAAAGTGGTGCTTGTCGGGGCTGGAAACCTGGGCAGTGCTCTTGTCAAGTACAAAAATTTCGAAAACGAAGGAATCAAACTGCTGGCGGCTTTCGACATAGATCCCTCAAAGCACAACCCCAGACTTCAGATACCCGTTCTGCCTATCGAGCAGCTGGGACAGTTCATCACTGAAAACAAAGTGAAGATCGGGATCATCAGTGTTCCGGAAGTCGCCGCCCAGAACACACTTGACGTTATGGTGGAAGCGGGGGTCAAGGGAGTTCTCAACTTCGCGCCCCTTCAGCTCAAAGCTCCCGCGGACTGCGTCGTAAACAACGTCAATCTTGAGCTGGAGCTGGAGAATCTTATATACTTTGTCAATACACCCGAGCCGGACAGACTGGTGTAGAGCGGTTGGATTTGAAAAGAGGAAGTTCAGAGCCGGTCTCCCGAATGAGAGACCGGCTCTGTTTTACTTGGAGGTTTTCTTCTTAGCTGCTCTCTTCTTGGCGGGAGCAGAGGTTTTCTTCGCGGGTGCCGCCTTTTTGGGAGCGGCTTTCGCCGGTGTTTCAGTTTTGGGAGCAGGTTCTGCCGCTTTTTCCCTGTGTTTCTCCACTTTGGCTTCCGAAGCAGACTTCTTCTCAAGCTCTGCCATCACGTCCTTTTCAGCCTGAATCCAGTCCTGAATGTGATAGCCATGCTCACCGTTGCGGTTGAGAAAGAGTTCATAGGCTCTCTTCTCGATCATTTCTCTGACAGACTCCATCAACTGTCCTCCTTTTTAGAATTGCCTTTTCTATGTAATCCAAGACTGCGCTGTTTGTGGTTTGCAAATTTCCATGCGTCTTAAGTATAAATTATTGCGATGTAGTCCATCAACTAAGGTATGCTTTTTTTAGTTCAGTACGGATCTGGGGAAAATTACCGTCTCCAGACCTTCCGGGAATTTAAGCGCTTTTGCTTTTCCTGTTCCCCTTCCGCCGGCCTACCTGAGAACCATTGCCGAGTTGTATATTTTCCACTGGATTCGTGTGTCCGGCCAGTTTTACCTAAATCGCAAAAGCTCGGATGCCCCTTCCAAACACCTGAATACTAATCGAGCAGCACAGGACAGACAGTGTCTTCAAAAAAGAAACAAAAATCTGGCTCCGTTACCGAAAAACCGGATCTCAAAGAGACGGACAGAATGACCGAGCCGCTTTCCTTTGACGAAATAGTTACCCGTGCGCTGTCATTCTGCGACAAACTGCCCCAGTCCTGCTCGCCCTTTAAAAGTCAACTTTCCGAACTGAAGGACCGGCTATCAGGAGGCAGACTTCAGCTCGCGGTGCTGGGTCAGTTCAACCGGGGCAAAAGCACATTCATAAATGCTTTACTAGGCGTAAAAATCCTGCCGACATCTGTTCTCCCGCTGACTTCCGTACCTACCATGATAGAGTACGGCAATGAATACAGATGCACCGTGCGGTTTCTTGACAGTACCGAAGATCACATTGTACAGGGTTCGGCGAAGGATGTGGAGGCGGCTCTGAGACTCTATGTGGCGGAAGAAAACAATCCGGAAAACCGCTATCATGTACGGGATGTCAGCATTACCTGCAACAGCCCCCTTCTGATGAACGGCACAGTTCTCATCGATACTCCGGGTTTCGGTTCAACTTATCAGCACAACACCAAGACCACCATGGATCTTCTGGTGGAATGCGATGCAGCCCTCTTCATTCTCTCTACAGATCCCCCGATGACCCAAACGGAGATAGATTTTCTGGGCCAGGTCAAAGCATATGTTTCCAAAATCTTTTTCGTACTGAACAAGATAGATCTTCTCTCCGACCAGGAGGCGACTCAGATCGACACCTTCATAAGAAGGCTGATGCACCAGAAACTCGGATTCCCCTCCGACACAGCCCTTTACCATACCTGCGCTGTCAAGGGTGAGTCTGCGCAATCCCATACTCCGGAAGACAGAGAGTGGGTCCGGAGCGGAATAGAAAAGGTCAAAAAAGACGTGCTGGATTTCATGGTCAGGGAAAAATACTTCACGCTTTCGGAGGCACTTACCGACAAGTTCAAAGAGGCATTGAGCGGTATAAAAGGTGAACTGGAATCAGATTTGGAATCCAAACGTGATCCGATCCTGAGAAGCGAAAAAAATCTGAACAGAATAACAGAGCGGATTCAGGATCTTACTCTGGAAATGGAACGCGAACTCAGGGAAGCAAGCGAATGCCAGAATGAGACTGGAAGTCAGATTCAGGAAAGTCTGACCGGTTTCAGAGAAGAATTTGATTCCTATGTAAATGCCAGACTGGATAAAATTCTGCAGGATGCCTACTTTCCGGCAGAGGCGGCAAGTATCGCATCCACACTTCTTCCCCAGCTTATAGACGATTACGCCTCCAAACTTTCGTTGAACCTTCTGGAGAAGAACAACAGAGTTCTACGCAGGCTGGTCCTGAAACACTGCAGAGAATTCACGTCCCAGATCGAGCAAGCCGCAGAAATCATTGCTTCTGAACTGAAACCACCTTCCGCTGAAGAGCTGATCAGCGAAGTGGAGGTTCCCCTTCTGCAGCAGGAGTCTTTTTCAGCCGACAACTCATTTCCTTTACCCCCACCCAAAATTTCAGATATCTTCAAGTCAAAAGCGAATCGTCTCTCCGCCATCCGAGAGTTCTACCTTCCTCTGTGTGAAAAAGAAATGAACAAGCAGCTGGAAGCAACAGAAGCCCTCAGCACTTCCCGGCTGGAAGCATCGTGGGAAAGACTGAGAACAAGGATCTCCGATTCCCATATGTCTGTAATCGATTCCTTAAAAAAGCTGCACGAAAATGAAAAATCAGCTCTTGGAAACAAACGCGGACAGCTCACACCACAGATCAAGCGAATCGAGGGTTTGCTCAGAGAATCTGAAGAGATCGAGCGGTTGACTGTTTTCCGCTAAAAGGCAGCAAATGAGGGGAAAGTAGGGTTCGGAGGGGGTACTGATACGGTGCGGAACAGATTTTCCGCACCTTGAGATATCGGCAAATTTATCAGGAAATCATACTGTTGAGTTCAGAGGTGATTGTTTCGATCTTCTTTGACACTTCAGCCATCGCCGCATCCAGATCCTTGCCTTTTTCAGACCGGCATGAGGCGTAGAACTTGATTTTGGGTTCGGTGCCGGAAGGACGGGCAGTAATGACACTCTCGTCATCCAGTATGAACTGCAGCACATTCGATGATGGCAGGTCGATATTCTTCTCCAATGTGCCGGCAGTGGGATCGAAAGTGGTCCCTTCGCGGTAATCCTTAACCGCCAGAACCTTCTGGCCCGCAAATTCGGTGGGCGGAGTTTTTCTGAACTTCTCCATGAGGTCGTTCATCACTTTGAGGCCGCTCTCCCCCTTGAACGTCTTGGATAGAAGCATTTCCTGAAAATACCCGTACCGGTTCCAGATGTTGCGCAGCTGGTCAAGAAGTGTACGCCCCCGGGTTCTGTGATACAGAGCCATTTCAGCTGTCATGGTCGCAGCCGAAACAGCATCCTTGTCTCTCACCTCGGTATTGACCAGGTATCCATAGCTCTCTTCCCCGCCGAAAATATATGAAGGGCCATCAGCCTGGGATTCGAACTCACGGATCTTTTCCCCAATGTACTTGAAACCGGTCAGAGTATTGTACACCTGGGCTCCGTATTCTTCGGCTATCAGACGCTGCAGATCGGTAGTGACAATGGTTTTTATGAACGCGGGTTTTGAGGGAAGTGTTCCCACTTCTTTACGGGAGCTAAAGATGTAATCGGCCAGAAGAGCGCCCAGCTGGTTACCGCTGACAAGTACATATTGGCCGTTTTCATCAGGAACGGCTATGCCCAGACGGTCGGCATCGGGGTCGGTACCCATGACCAGATCCGCCCCCACTTCTTTGGCCAGATCAAGGGAGAGCTTCATCGCGGAGGCGTCCTCCGGGTTGGGGTAATCCACTGTGGGAAAATTACCGTCGGGTTCTTTCTGCTCCTCGACAAAGATCACCTCAATGCCCATATCCCTGAGTGCAGTTTCCACCGGCATGGTTCCGGTTCCGTGAAGAGGGGTGAACACCACCTTGAGATCCTTGCCTTTTTCCTTCACCAGTTGGGGGCGAACCGACTGATCCTTCACCATCTGGATGAAGGGTTCGTCCACTTCCTTGTCGATCATCACCAGACGACCCTCTTCAAGCGCATCCTTTTCGCTTATCACAGAGATCTCATTCGTTACCGCCCGTACCTCCTCTATAATGAGTTTGTCATGAGGGGCCACCACCTGGGCTCCGTCATCCCAATAGACTTTGTATCCATTGTATTCAGGAGGATTATGGCTGGCAGTTACCACAATTCCTGTGGTAGCCTTGAGCTTGCGGACAGCAAACGACAGCTCGGGTGTGGGGCGCAGTGAGGTGAACAGGTAGGTCTTTATCCCGTTTGCGCACAGAACCAGCGCAGCCTGCATGGCGAAGAGGTCAGAAAAATTGCGGGAGTCGTAAGCGATGACAGCCGAAGCCTGATCAGCTGGAACCGCCTTCTTGATATAATTGGCCAGACCCTGAGTCGCTCTGCATACGGTGAAAGGGTTCATGCGGTTGTAGCCGCCTCCGATCACGCCGCGAAGTCCACCGGTTCCAAAGGCCAGGTCGGTGAAAAAGCGGTCGTTGAGCTCAGTCCAGTCCTCTTTCTTAACCAACTCCTCCACCTGCCCTCTGAAGTAGGCATCCTGCTCGAGTCTGATGTACTCCTGCGCTTTCTCTTTTAGGGCCTGTGTATCCATACGGCTTATCTCCTTAAAACAAATGAACGGACCGGAGCCGGAAGCCCCGCACAATAAGAGCGATAAAATACGTTCGGGAAAAGGGGCGTTCAAAGGATGTTTGAAAGGGAAAACATTTACACGGAAAATGGAAATGTGACAGTCTCAGCACCAACATCAACGGCCCAGGGAACATCATTGTGGATATATTCAGTATCGATGGTAAAAAAGTCGGTACTGTAAGTAGGGAGTTGAACGCGAAAACATACAGAATACCCCTTTCGGCTTTCGATAAACCGCTTGCCAGAGGATTTTATCTTGTCAAAGTAAAGGTGAAGGGAAAGAGTAGTGCTGTAGTGCGGATAATCAAAAGCACAACAAAGCGGTTGGCTGATATATACAAGCCAACCGCCTACTGTATTCATTCCTGTTTACTTGCTTGGAATAAGAGGCTCCCGTTCAAGCTTGAGTCCCTGCTCCGCGGCTTTGTCGAAGGCTGCAGGGCTGCCCAGAACCGTGACCGCCCATTCTTTGGAGTCGAGTATCCTTCTTGCCGTGTTGCTGAGATCCTTTGGGGTGGCGCCCAGAATCGATTCGCGGAACTCCTGACGATGCTGCTCTGTGAAACCGGTGAGAATGTTCATGGTCTCCCCCAGTCCCTGACCGTGCGGACTCTTCGGCGCATCGATTCTCCCAATTGCCCCCACAATGCTCTGATCAACCTTGTCTTCGGGAATAAGAGAGACCACCTCGCCAAGCCCCTTCTCGAAGTGCTGCAGAGTCTGGTACAGATTAGGATCCCGGTAGGAGCCGCAGGTAAACACCGGATGGGACACCGACATACCCGCCATCCCGCCGTAAGCTCCCCCCTCGACCCTCACCTTGTCCCACAGATAACCGGTGGAAAGGTTACGGGAAAGAAGAAACATCCTGCCGCTTTCAACCGGACTGATATCGCTCAGTTTCCAGGCCCGGGCCACGAAATTGACCGCGGAACTGATCTCTATACCGGTGTATGTGGCCGCAGTGAGCAGAGGTGAGGACAGGTCTGCCATCATACGTGACTTCTCAGGAAGTTTTTCCATGAAAGCCTCGAGGCTTCCGCTGAATTCCGATGGATTATCCGCTGTAAGTGAAACCACACATGTGCTTCGGTTTATTATGAATTCGTGCAGTCTTCTGCAGGAATCGATGACAAAGTCGTAATCCTCTTTTTTGACCCGGGCATCCAGAAAGCGAAGCTGGGTCACTCCCCCCAGCATCTCATCCACCATTCTCGATTTGGAAAGATGTGCCGATGCATTGGCCATAGCGAAGTGATGCCCCGCACTTATTACAGACGAAACAAGTCCATTGCGCTCCTCAAGCAGGATATCCCTTATCTGCTTGTGATTTGACAGATCAGGCTGAAGGAACAGATCGCTTATTATATCGAGCATTTCCCCGAAGCGGGTCGTTAGAGCTTTTCCATGGAGAAAAGCCATAAAGAACAGTTCGTCATCCGTTCCGATTCTTGTTTTGCAGGTGACCGAGGAGTCGATCCCGCCAGTTGCCAGTGAGATCCGTTTTGACATCTGTTCGTAGGACAAATTTCCCGCGCCGCACCTGGTGAGAAGTTCCAGATAGGTAGGCACGAACGTGACGA
>JBKHHW010000188.1:0-6117 GCA_046538945.1 Chitinispirillaceae bacterium
TTGTCCTTTTTTTGTTCCTGACCGGCATCTTTTTCTGAAGGATGATTCTCGTGCTGTGAGAAAATCTGATCGAGCTTCTCCTCAACATCGGTTCCGCTCACATTTTCATCCTCGGATCGTTCTTCGAAAGGAGCTGCGCTTTGCTTCAGCTGAATAGTTTCCTTGATTTCTTCTTTACCGGCAGGTTCCGAATCGAAGCTGTCTTGGGAAGGAGAGTCTTGCGCTTCTGGCTCCTGCGGGAAGAGCTGGTCGAGTTTCTCTTCTATATCCGTACCGCTTATATCTTCGTTTACATCTGCTTTTTCTTCAGACTCATCCTGATCCAGGCCGGAGACTTCCGGGCTGTGTTCTTCTTCCGTCGCATCAATGCGAGACTCCTCCTGCGGGAAAAGCTGGTCCAGCTGCTCTTCTATGTCAGCCCCGGTGACCTTGTCTTCACTTTCCGAGCTCTTGTCGAGAGAAAAATCTTCTACATCTTCCAGGCTGAAGCTTTCGGTTACATCTTTTGAAATTTCCGGTCCGGACGTGTCGTCCTGTGATGAAGGGCTGTCCAGAGTATCTTCCTGAGGGAACAGCTCGTCAAGTTGTTCCTCCACATCCGCACCGGTGATTTCATCATCATCATTGGAGTTTTTTTCAAAGGTAGTTGAGTCCTGAGTCAGGCTGTCGTCTTCATCCACCGTGTTTTCAAAGTCCACTGCTGAATCGGATATTTCCATCTCTTCAGAGTCGATGTCCTCAACCTGGTCCATAACTTCGTCACCGGTATCATCCGGGAACAGATCGGTCAAACGCTTTGAGATATCATCTCCGGTCACCTCATCGTTAGACTGAGTAGTTGAGCCCTCTTCCGATGTGGAGACATCTTCGATCTCGAAGATGTCATCGTTTTGCAGATCCTCCGGTTCCTGTTCCTGAACTGCCGAGCCGCTTTCTTTTTGTCCTGCTTCCGGAAACAGCTCTTCAAGTCGGTTCTCTACATCACTTCCGCTTACATTTTCCTTTTGGTCGCCAGAATCAGGCGCTGGGTCGTCCTGCTCCGATGCGGCGTTTGGAGAATCGGTCTTCTCTCCGAAGATGTTGTCGAGGGTTTCAATGATGTCCTCGCCTGAAGGGCTCTGATCCTGTTCGGTTTGTACCGTGTCGATACCGTCCTCATAGCTCTGAATCTCATCTGATCTATTTTGACGGTTATTATCTGCGCCATTGTCCAGGAATTCCGGCTCCTCTACCAGAGAATCATCATCTCCGGGGCTCTGAGAGGAATCTGGGGATTTCTGCATGGCAGAACCCAGCTCTTCTCTGTCTATCTGGATCGTTTCGCCTGCATCAAAGTCGAAAAGCTGATTTCCTGCTGTTTCAGCTTCAAACTGATTTTCAGGTGCGGGAAGGTCGACTTCCGGAGTGTTCTGAATGAGATCGTCGCGATTCATTTGTATCGTTTCTGCCGAATTGAGACTGAACGGGTCGGAGTCGTCAACGCTTTCGTCCCCGAAAAGCTCATCGAGTCGTGAGGACACGTCACTGCCGGACACTTCGGTATCGGAGGAATCGTCTGCCGAATCGCTGGCAGTTTCAAAACCGATCTCATTTTGGACGGGTGGTTCTGTTTGTTCATATTTCTGCCCAGGCTGGCTCTCTTCTTCAAATAGCAGGTCAAGGCGGTTCTCGATATCTTGAGCCGTAGGTTCTGCAGTATCAGCCTGTTGCTGGGACAAGGGGGGCGAATCTGACTGTATCGTATCCAGGTTTTGAATGTCGGTCATTTCATCAACGCCCGAAGATTTGAGGCTCTGCAGAGAGGAGGCCGGGTCGGGGGTGCTGATTTCGAGTAGGTCGAAAAGCTTTTTTCTGCTGGGAGAGACATACTGGGAGGCGAGCTGCTTGATCCGGGTGTTCTCGGGCTCCATTCCCAGCAGTATGTGATAGAGATTGGCTGCCAGGTCCTCTTGTTCCTGCTGTATGAAAATCTCAGCCAGCATCATCAAGGCAGCATGATTTCTACGATCAGCAATGCAAACCTTTTTGAGTTCACCGGATGCTGCGGAATAATTCTTCTGTTCGAGATAACAGCGTCCCAGAATCAGCCTGGCAGTAGTGTAGTCGGGGTGCTTGGCAAGACCTTCAATGCACAGATCAATAGCCTGACGCAGATCGCCCCTTCTGCGGTAGGCGTCGGCAAGTCTGGAAAAAGCACGCGAATTCGGGTTTCTCTTAATTCTTTTTTCCAGGTATGGGACTGAAATTTCGGCTGACTGTGCTGTCATGCAAAGACCTCCATTACTAAATCTTATAATATGGAATACTAATCTTCAATTATTTATTATACCGAACGGATTCTGGTGACGATGGAGCTTGTGGAATACCCGTTCAGGTATGAAACTATTTCCACGTTGCCGCCGTTTTTCTCCACCGTTTCCCGCTCCAGAATGTCGCGGCTGTAATCGCCGCCTTTGACATGAATGTCCGGTTTGAGTACTTCCAGAAAAACTCGGGGATCATCTTCTCTGAAAATAAACGCCCCAAATACCATTTTCAAGGAGCCAACGACAAGGAGTCTGTCCTTCTCACCCTGTATCGGACGCTGCGGCCCCTTCAGCTTCTTCACCGTTTCATCCGCGTTGATCCCTACTACCAGCAGATCCCCTCTCCGGGCAGCTTCGCAGAGATACCGGACGTGGCCTGCATGGAGAAGGTCGAAGCAGCCGTTTGTGGTAATCAGCGTCCTGTTCTTCTCTCTTCTGAGTGGCTCGATTATCCGCTGCATCTGCGTAACATCATCACAGATATTTATGCCGTATTCTGTTTTCATCGCTCAGCTCTGGTTTGGCCTATGTCGAAAATACCTCAGCGGTCCATCGTTGAATATCTCAGAATGTCAGCAACCAGTAAGAATCAACACAAGATCACAAATTAAAAATATCATTTGCGCAGAATGTTTGAATAGGGCTGTTTGGACATATTTGCTTTGGGCTGATTAGCGGAGGAAAGGGGAAAGAGGCTTTCTGAAGTGAGCGGGAAAGCCTCAGTGGGACTTCATCAAGGCTTTTTCTTTCTGATCACAGCTTTTTTTGCTGCGGATTTTTTCTTCGGGCTGCCCTGTTTTGTCGCTTTCGCGTTCTTTACCTCGTTGATCACGCGGTAAGTTTGCGAAATGGAGAGATTGAAACGTCTGGCGATTTTGGTCCCGGTGACACCCTCATTGTAAAGTCTGATGATGTCCAGGTTGCGGCTCTCGTTTTTGTCCTGGACGGCCGGTATGTCGTATTTCTGCCTGAGTTGGTGAACGGCCTGGCGGGTGATGCCGAAAAGTTTGCCGATGGCATCATCGGTCTGGTGCTTCTTCTGAAGTTTTTCCAGCTGACTTTTACTGATTTTCGCCATGTGAAAGGCCTCCTTTGAAGGGTTCTGTTGGGTGACGAGCTTACAGATGGAAAAATATTTTCAGGAGTGTGAAATAATCAAGTTTTGTCAAAAAAAATTCCTCAAGTGAAGACGATGAGTGGGGATGTCCAAACTTGACTAAGGACTTGGAATGCTTTTTTATATTGGAGTCTGTTATCAGATGTTTACTTGGTTTGTAAACATTTTGCTTTGCAGTGAATAATGAATCAGGGGGAAGCTCGTTAAGGATAGGAGCAAATCCCGGTAAAAAAGAAAAGGACGGTTCGTTTGGAACCGTCCTTTTCCTGAGATATTTATTACGGCCATAGGGAGTCGAACCCCAAACCTTCTGATCCGTAGTCAGATGCTCTATCCAATTGAGCTATGGCCGCAGATTTCAATTTTGACCTCCAAAAAATACAATCCGGTTATTAAAAAAGCAAAGAAGATTTCGACATCTGTTGAGGAAGCCTGGGGTAGGGATGGGTTTTAGACATGCAGATTGTAAGCCGGTGAATCTCGAGGTGACGCAAAAAAGGTGTTTTGCTGGTGTTTTCAAGCTTGACAGCATGTGGAATATATATATAATAAGGAAATACGGGTATATGGTCGAACTTTCGAACGGTGACATGGACGGGCTAATGGACGAAGAATCAATCATTAAGGCTGGAATACAACATCGTGTATTTTGAAAAGAAGGATGCCGTATGGGTGGTATTTTCGAGTCGATGAGTATTTGCTGGAAGGGAGTGGAAAAGTGGATTATTTGACCTCTGGGCAGGTTGCCAGAAAGTTGAGAGTCTCCGTTTCAACACTCAAACGGTGGCTTGAAGATCTGGACAGTTCGGTTTGTGATGTGCGTAACGCTTACGGGTGGCGTCTTTTTGACCAGGATGCCGTGGAGGAACTGCGCAGATACAAAAAGGAGCTAAGAAAACAGGGACGGAGGTTTTCCGAAGCTGTTCTGGAGCCGGTGTCACCATCTGGACGGAAAAACGGGGAGCGTTAGGAGGCATGAAGAGTTTTCCCGGGATAATCTTATTGTTTCTTTTCATTTCTCTCTCTGCTCAGAGTGTGAAGCGGGGAAGAAATGAAGGGACCATCAATATCCCGGCGACCAACGTTCTGGGCCATGGTAACATTACTGTGAGTGGAGGGTTGAATGGCGGAATTCATATCGAGGGATATTCGGGATCAGCTGAAATGCGGACGGATATCGGTGTTGCCGATTTCCTTCAGCTTTCCGCAACCAGTTGGTTTCCCAACCTTTCCCGGTTCGGTTACATTTCCTCCTGCCTCCAGGCCACCATTCCGGGAAACGATCGGCTCAGGTTTTTCGGTCTGTCAGCCCAGGGGCTCTTGTATCTCTCCATGGAGGGAGACACTGTAAATGGCGCGGCAGTTTCCGGAAAACCTGACTACAATTCTTTTGTGGTTCCTTCGGTTCTGCTTGATCTGGACTTTATTGCTCTTTTTAACACTGTCCCACTGAAGTTCTATTCGATGTTCAGCCTTGTGGACAGCCCGGAGCTGTTGCATCGCTATGATCAGATCTCCCTCAGAGCGGGGCTGGAGTGGAAGTTATACAGACACAGTTACTTTATTGACTGGGGATACGGTCTTTTTAGTGAAAAAAGGCGGAATCATTTCGAAGGGGACAGAAGGTATGAACAGAAACTCATGTGGATCGAACCTGGTGGGAGAATGAGGTTTGGTGACCGGATTTCTGTTTTGGGATCCTTGAGGCTGCTTGTTTCAAGTCAGGTCAAGTCGGAAAACGGTTTGAATCCTGTCCTTTTCAGGGCATCGCTGGGAGTTCAGATCCCTTTGCTTTACAGAGAAACGAAAGCGGAGGCGGTCCGTACCCTGATTTTTATGGAACAGGAAAAGATGAGAAAAAAGGACATGGTATCCAAAACCATTGAGCAGAGAAAGACATTTGAAATGGATGTGGATCTTTTTGAAGAAGAGGAATCTTCCCGGATAAGTGAAGAGGAGATTTTAAAAAGAAGGGAAGAGATCGAAGCGAAAATGAGAGAAATTGAGGATTTGCTCCAGTAGGTGTTCATATGAGATATGCTTTTTTTACAGTTCTGCTCCTTTTCTGCGCTTTCGGTTTGGAAGTTCAGGGCAAGGTGCTTCGGGACAGGGGTGAATCTTATCACTTGCTTACGGGAGCCAATACCAGCGGCTTTGGAAATATTTGGCTGAGCGGGAGTATGGTGGGGCATGTATGGGATGATGCGCCGGCAACTCTGGACAGTGTGGAAAGAGAGAGGAAGCGTTGGATTTCCAATGTGAGGGGATTTGCAGAAACTCAACTGAATGTCGGTATATGGAAAGATGTCATGTTCACTCTTGAATCGCGCCTTTTGGGGTGGGGGTGGAAACCGGGATGGGTATCCGGTGCTTTGAAGTGGACCCCTTTTGACAACAAGGAACTCAGGCTTCACGGGGGTGCTTTTAGTCTGAAATATTCCCATTATTTTACAGAAGGACCGCCCACGATCGGTGGCTACAAAGGTTTCATGCCGGAAGGTTTCGTGGCTGAGGGAGGTATGGTTGAAAGCTGGGTCCTCTACGAGGCCGATATGCTCGCGAAGTATAGTCGTTTACCGGTACGATTGATTTTCAATGCGGGACTGAGAGTTCCTCTGCAGAGAGTTTCCTGCTGGCAGACGCTGATCAATGCGGGTGTGGTTCTGAACGGTTATGATTATGATTTCTTTCTCT
>JBKHHW010000189.1:0-6049 GCA_046538945.1 Chitinispirillaceae bacterium
TCATCCCCTGACAACAGCGATCCCTTTCCCGGTAGCAGCGCGGGGCATATCGGTGCCATGCGTTGTGCATTCATCATGCTCTACGCCGGGGTGAAGGATGTGCGGATCCTTAACGGCGGGTTTCAGGCCTGGATTGACGAAGGGTTTGAGGTCACTAAAGTAAACACTCCCAAAAGAGCTGTTTCTGATTTCGGTGCTTCCATTCCCCAGCACCCGGAACTTGCGGTGGATCTGGAGGAGGCCAAGGAGATTCTGCGTTCTCCTGACAGGAATCTGGTATGTGTGAGAAGCTGGAGGGAGTACATAGGAGAGGTGAGCGGCTACAACTATATCCATAAAAAAGGGCGCATACCCGGGGCTGTATTCGCCGACTGCGGTTCGGATGCCTACCATATGGAGAATTACCGCAATGTGGATCATACCACCCGCGATTACCACGAGATAGAGAAGATCTGGGCTGAATCGGGAATCACTCCCGACAAGCATAACGCTTTCTACTGCGGAACCGGCTGGCGGGGGAGTGAAGCGTTCATGAATGCCTGGCTTATGGGGTGGCCCAGGGTTTCAGTATACGATGGCGGATGGTTTGAATGGAGCAGCCATGAGGAAAACCCTTACCAAACCGGTCTGCCCGCGGCCCAGGCGGAGCTGGCCGAGTTAAAGGACGGCAAGGGGGCGGGGCTGATATGATAAACAGGGCTCAGGCCACACAGATCAGAATGGCCTTTTCGGACTGTATGCCCCAAATCGGGAGGGAAAACCTGGTCAGGATGATTGCCAAGGGGTTAACATCATCCCCCAGAAGAATTTCCAGCATGTTTTTTTATGACGACACCGGTTCTGAACTGTTTGACAGGATCACCTGTCTGCCTGAATACTATCCTACGCGCACCGAGATGGAGCTGCTTGGGAAACTGGCCTGTTCTCTGGCCGAAAATTTCCAGGGCTGCGACATTATCGAACTTGGCAGCGGGAACAGTTCGAAGATATCGGTTCTGCTTGACGCGGTTGATGTATCCAAAATGGAGAGTGTCCGTTATATTCCTCTGGATGTGAGCAGGAAAGTGGTGGAGGAGTCCTCTGTCGAGCTGGTGGGCAGGTATCCTGGTTTGACGGTGCACGGTTTTGTGGCTGATTTCTGCACCCAGCTTCACTTACTGCCCCGGGACAGACGGCGGGTGTTCTGTTTTCTGGGGGGAACTCTGGGCAATTTCGATCCCGATCAGCGTACCCGGTTTCTAAAAAACATGGCCCAAATTATGGGCCCCGCGGATTCATTTCTGCTCGGGGTGGACATGGTCAAGCCCAGAAACATTCTGGAAAAAGCGTATAACGACAGTGCCAATATCACCGCCGAATTCAACCGCAACATTCTGAACGTGGTGAACGATATCACCGGAACCAGTTTCGATCCGCTTCTCTTCAGGCATATATCCTTTTATAGTGAAGAGTTCTCCAGAATCGAAATGCATCTGGAGGCTATGCAGAATATGTACGTTTCAAGTCCCTTTTTCTCTGAACTGGAGATCCGCAAAGGGGAGAGGATACTGACAGAATATTCCCACAAGTTCACGCCCGGAGCTTTATCGAAGCTTATGGATTCGGTCGGTTTGTCCATAGAATTCCGTGTCTCCGATATCAACAACTGGTACTCTGTTCTCAAACTCAAGAAAAGCTGATATGTTTGATGTGGAGAAGATACGGTCCGATTTTCCGATTCTGAAAAGCCGGGTGTACGGAAAGCCTCTGGTGTATCTGGATAACGCCGCCACGACTCAGAAGCCTCTTTCTGTTCTGAAACGGGTGCAGGATTTCTACTCCGGGCAGAACAGCAACGTGCACCGCGGGCCGCATTTTCTAAGCCAGGTGGCAAGCGAGCAGTATGAGGCTGCGCGGGAGGCGGTGAAAAAGTTCATCAACGCATCGCACCCTTCAGAAATAGTCTTCACCAGAGGAACCACGGAATCCATCAATTTAGTTGCTCAAAGCTTTTGCCGTCGGAAGCTGAATCCGGGCGATGAAATCATTGTCACCGAAATGGAGCATCATTCAAACCTGGTTCCCTGGCAGAGACTCTGTGAAGAGAAAGGGGCGGTTCTCAAGGTAGTACCCTTCGATGACAACGGGGAGCTCAGGGCAGAGCTTCTGGATGATCTGCTTTGCGAAAAGACCAGGTTCTTTGCTCTTACCAGCGTCTCAAATGTGCTGGGAACGGTGAATCAGGTCAGGAAACTGGTGGAAATCGCTCATTCGAAGGGGGTGCCTGTCATGGTGGACGGGGCCCAGACCGTGCAGCATCACAAAACAGACGTACGAGATACGGGCTGCGATTTTTTCGCCTTTTCCGGCCACAAAATGTTTGCGGAAACGGGAATCGGAGTCCTTTACGGAAAAAAAGAGTTGCTTCAATCGATGGAACCCTACCAGGTTGGTGGTGGTATGGTGGATTTCGTTGATTTCGGGCATACGGAGTTTTCAGAAGTCCCGTTCCGTTTCGAAGCGGGGACGCAGAACATAGCCGGAGCACTCAGTCTGCATGCTGCGATAGATTATCTGGAGAAGATCGGGCTGGAAGACATAGCCGCTCATGAAGCCGGGCTTCTGGATTATGCCACTGAACGCATATCAGCACTGGATAGAGTGAGGATAATCGGGCGGGCGGAGCACAAGTGTGGGGTTCTGTCCTTTGTTTTTAACGGCATCTCCTCCTACGATGCCGCTTCGGTACTGGACAAAATGGGTGTGGCCGTGCGGTCCGGGACTCATTGCGCTCAGCCGGTATCGAGGCACTTCGGTGTGAACGGGACTGTGAGGGCAAGTTTTGCTCTGTACAACACAAGAGAAGAGATCGATATTCTGGTCAGGGGAGCAGGAAGGGTGCTGGAGATGTTCCGATAGGGAATTCAGGAGGGATCTGTATATGACAATCGAAGAGACACAGAACGGAATAATCAGGGAATTCTGCAGCCTCCATGACTGGCTGGACAGATATGAGTATCTCGTAAATCTGGGAAGAGAGCTTGAACCGCTTGATCATCAATACAAGACTGAAGAAAATGCTCTGCCCGGCTGCCAGAGCAAGGTATGGATACATGCGCGAAAAGAGGACAACAGGATTATTTTCGGGGCGGACAGCGATTCGGAAATACTCAAAGGCATACTGGCGCTTTTGATTCAGGTGCTCAGTAACCATTCTTCTTCTGATGTGGCCACTGCAGATCTTTATTTTCTAAAAGAGATCGGTCTTGACAGCAGTCTTTCACCATCCAGAGCAAACGGGTTGGGGACTATTGTCAAGTACATGCAGGAACTGGCCGGATCGGATGAACGCTTCCGTGACTGACCGTATCATCTCAGGAGTGAACCGCCTAATCTTCATCATCCGTTGCTGTTCCCCAGTTCCACCGTATTCCTCCTCCACCGCCGAACCCGGCGCCCGGGGGGATAAGCTCCAGTCTGGGTGCGAATTCAGCAAAAAAGGAAACGGGCAGCCAGTCGGTAAAAGTTTCTGCGCCGATAGGAAACCTGATGCCTGCAAACCAGTCCTGACCCGCTCTGAGTGAAACTCCCGCACCTATGTAGAACGGTCTGTTTCCCAGACGGATAGGATGATACAGATAATCAGCATAGATACCCAGAAAACCTTCACCGAAGGACCAGGCCAGTGCGGCATCCACCGCCAGTTGCTCGTTGAACCAGTATTTGGCACTGATTCCGGTCGGTTCTCCCAGAAGCATGCCTAATTCGTATTCGGGAATCTCTCTGTTCTGTGAAATCGACAGGGAATGAAGCATCAAAGTGAATAAGGCAAAGAGGTGAAATGGGGTTTTTCCACACGACATAGTACAATCCTTATCACGTTTTGGTATATCTGAAGTAAAAAACCTGCTCCTCCGCACGGAGGAACAGGTCGGGTGTGATTACCTGCTTTTGTAATAATCGAGCAGGCTTTTCTGATTCGGTATTTCCTCTCTGGACTGCAGAAGTTCAATCGGGTTGGGCCCCTCGGTTTCCACTCTGTAGTCCTGTCCCCGGGAGCTGATGCATTCCGTTACCGCTTCCTGGGAAGGAACGAAACCTCCACCGTTCACCATGTTAAGATACTGTTCGTAGCGCTCCTTGTTTTCCGACTGGTTGAAAGGAACCATTTTGCTTCTGTCTCCGGTGAAGTGCATCTGGTTAGCAAGCACTTCGCGCACATAGTCTTTTGCCGGCTCCAGAACCAGGGGTTGAGGGAATGAGTCGGGATATTTTTCCTCCGGATTCTTCTTCTCATATTTCTTCATTATTTCGGAAACCATTCTGAGGTGGGTGATCTCGTTTTCAAGGCACATCTGCCATACTTTTTTCACCCTCTCATCAGCTTCCGATTCCATGCAGGACCAGTACATGTAGCATTCATTGTATTCGTGAAGCACAGCCTTCTCAAACCAGGTGGCGCGCGGGTCGGTGAGCGAACCGTAGTGGGTCACGTGCTGTTCCTCGATCTGGGCGATCTCCTGATAGAGGCCTCTGCCAAGCGTATCATTGAAGCGGTTGCCCACGTTCATATAGAAGTTCATCGTCTGCTGCTCGGCGGCGATTATGGTTTCGATATGCAGCTTTGTCAGCGCCTGGGCTTTCTCCTTGTCTGAATACATTCTCACCGTGTCAACGGGGTGTGAGTGTTCCATTATCGTGGGACGCCCCGGAGTGACCTCGGTGAGTTCTTTGACAATCGATTCCGCCTTCTTTTCATCTGTCATGGCAAGCAGGTTTGCGTATCTGTACAGGTGGTCGAAATCCTCGATGAGGGCGAAATCGAGGGCTGCTTTCACGTAGGGATCAGGCTCGTTTCTGGCCATGGATGCGGTGAGGTCCACGGCCAGCTGCTCGTAGCCGATAGTCACCTCCAGAGTCGATTCCTCAGCGGGAATCATCCAGTTGATCATCTTCTGCTCCTGCTGTTCGACTCTGCGGATGGAGGCCAGATGCTGTCTGAGCTCCGTGTCGTCGCAGCTTCGGTGGAAATTGTGATAGAACATCACCGCCTCCACCTCTATGCCGTTCATGAGAATGCCCCTGGTGCGGGTGTAGGGATGCACACTTTTGGAATCGTAGGGTTTGGTGTTCAGATCAGACCAGGATTTGATCTGCTTCTCCATGGGGATTCCCTTTTCTTTGAAAGGATTGAAACCCATCAGGCAACTCCTTTTTTAGGGTTGAACAGAGTGTTTTGGGAATGAAGAGTAAAATTGAGAAAAGGAAGAGATGTGCCGGGGTCAGATAAAGAACCGGCCGCTTGAGCCGGTTCTAGAATGCAATCTTTGTTCCGATTTGGGTCGGAAAACGAATCAGGGGAGCTATAAAGATCTTATGGGGTCGGCTTTGCTCTTTTTCAGCAGCTCTTCTGCCTGATCGACCTTTTCGTCTTCAACGTTTATCCAGAACATAACTCCGCCCTTTTTGATTCTGTCTATGAACTGGGAAGAATCCCCGCCGGCCAGACCCGCTTTTCTCAGAATGGGGCCAAGAGACCCTTTGCCCTCAACCAGCGCGCTTTTTATGTATCCCTCGATCCTTTCACCTGCAAAGCCCACCGACCCGCTGTCGCTCATTTCCACTATGGTGCAATCGGCGAGAAAGTGATCAAGCCAGGGAAGTTGTTCCGATTTCATCTGGGGAAGGTCGGAGATGTCGCCCCCTTCGCCCTTCTGGATCGCCTCACCTGAAATCTCCTTAAAGTTGCCCGTGCTGGGGGATTCGCTCAGGATTCTGGCATGAACAATCACGTTGGCATCGTTTCTGTCGGCCACATTCTCCTTAAACAGAGTTCCCGTTCCGTAGCGGGCCATATCATAATCGGGGAACATCGCCCATATATTCTTCATAAAAGATCCTTTCGTCATTGTAACAGAAGAGCCCTTTGCGCTTTAGAATGAGCAATGATTATTCCACCGCTGCCGACTCTCCGCTTGCTCCCGCCCCGGGACAGGGGGTGAGGTCGAATCGTGCTCAAACAGGTGCTTCCGGGATCGGAAAAACCAACTGGTGGAATCTTTCCTTTTGT
>JBKHHW010000190.1:0-6023 GCA_046538945.1 Chitinispirillaceae bacterium
AGATCATATTCGTACAATCGGCACTCCACACTTCCGCTGTTGAACGGAATTCTTCTGCGCGACTTGAGTCCCACCTTGCCGGAAAGTTTCATATTGGCAGTGAAAACATACCCACGATACCCCTGGCATTCGTGTTTGAAAAAGGAACCGATTCCCCTGTAGGTATCTGCCAGCTCGGATTCACTCCCCATCCTCATTCCGTACTCCGGATTGAGAATAACTACTCCGGGTTGGGGAGGAACGGGTGTCTGTGCGAAATCACATACTTCAAAACGGATAAGTTGACCCACTCCAGCTGTTTCCGCATTTTTGCGGGCTGCTTCAACAGCTTTTTCATTGATATCTGTGGCTATGAACTGTGATGATATGGTCTTTTTAACGTTACTCTTTGCTTCCCTCTTCAATACTTCCCACATCGGTATGTCAAAGCCAAGAAAATGGAAAAACCCATAGTTCTGCCGGGTCAATCCGGGTGCTCTGCCCGTGGCAGCCAAAGCTGCCTCTATGACCAGCGTTCCGCTTCCGCACATGGGGTTTACAAAACTCTCTCCCGGTTTGAAACCGCTCGCCATTATAACACCCGCCGCCAATGTTTCCTGCATCGGCGCACCGAGAGGAATGCGACGATACCCGCGCCTGGAGAGAGCTTCCCCGCTGGTGTCCAGATATACTATACACCTGTCCTCGCGCCAGAAGAGACTCACGACGGCTCCGGTTTTTTCCGGACCGGAATCGGGACGTCTGCCCTTGCGGGCCGAGATCCTGTCCACTATGGCATCCTTGCAACGCATATTGGCAAACCGAGAATCGCGGATGGTGGGGTTCTGAACATTTGATACAACGCTAAGGTATTCATTTGAAGGAATCATGGTCTCCCAGGGAATTTTGGACACCTGCGAATAGAGTTCGTCAGCATCCCGTGCTCTGAACCTGGAAATCTCGAACAGCACATGATGCCCTGTACGGATATAAAGATTCAGCTTCATGGCATCCACGGTCGTGCCTTCCGTCTGAAGACTGGTTGGTGAGGCATTCTTTACCGGCAAGCCCAAAGCTTCCACTTCGGCCTGGAGAAACTTGCACAAGCCTTTAGGCACTGTAATAAGAATGTTTGATTTGTTCATGGCAATTCATCAAAATGTTATAGTTAATATCACGATCCACTCATGCTGAGTTTTTCGAAGCATGAGCTCCTTTTCTTTTTCAAAAGGCCTACCCTTCGACTCCGGCGAATTCCGCTGAGCGGGACTCAGAGTGAGCAGATTGAGTTCTAATTCCGGCTTAGGGTGAGCGGACCGGTCCGTTTCCGCTCATGCTGAGCTTGTCGAAGCATAATCCTTCATATCAACTCAATGCGCTTCGCCCCAGTGCTTCCCGATTCCCGCCTCCACTTTAAGCGGAACCTTCAGCTCATACGCGCCGCTCATCTTGCCTGACACCCATTCCGAAAAGGCCTGCGCCTTTTCACCCGGCACTTCGAACACCAGTTCATCGTGCACCTGAAGAAGCATCTTCACTCCGGACCACTCCCCGAGCTTGCGGTGAATGTCAACCATAGCGATCTTTATTATGTCAGCAGCTGTGCCCTGAACCGGCGTATTGATAGCAGTCCGTTCCGATGCTTCTCTCACCACCCGGTTGGATGCACTGATCTCGGGAAGATAACGCCTGCGACCCAGAAGTGTCTCGGTGTAACCCAAATCACGCGCCTTCTGAATAGTTGAATCCATATAGGTGCGGATAGTGGGAAACTGAGTGAAATACGATTCTATGAAATACTTGGCTTCTGCAAAGGGAATCTTGAGCTGACGGGAAAGGTTCACAGGCCCCATTCCGTACATCAGACCGAAATTGATGGTCTTTGCCGCCCGGCGCATTTCAGAAGTGACAATTTCCGGAAAAACCTGGTAAATAGCGGAGGCGGTCTGAGTATGAATATCCTTATCCTCGACAAACGCCTGGATAAGAAGGGGATCATCCGACAAATGGGCCAGAATACGTAATTCAATTTGGGAGTAATCGGCCGCGACCAGCACATTGCCCTCATCGGCAATAAATGCTTCCCTGATCTTTCTCCCGCTTTCAGTCCGAATGGGAATATTCTGAAGATTGGGATTTGTACTGGAGAGCCGTCCCGTTGCAGTTACCGCCTGATTAAAGGATGTATGCACCCGACCGCTTTTCTCCAGAATCTGCAGTGGAAGGGCATCGATATAGGTTGACAGCAGCTTCTGCTTTTCTCTGTGTTCAAGAATCTTCTGCACAACAGGGTAATCATCTGCCAATTTTTCCAGAACCGCCACATTGGTGGAGTATCCACCGTTTTTTGTTTTCTTCCCCCCCTTAAGCCCCATACTCCCGAAGAGCACCTCCCCCACCTGTTTGGGAGAATTGAGATTGAAAGTTTCACCCGCCAAGTCGTATATCTCTGAGGTTATTCTGTCGATTTCAGCCGTATACTCTTTTGACAGCTGTTCCAGAAGTCCGGTATCCATCAATACACCATTGTATTCAAGATCTGCCAGCACAAACTCAAGCGGCAGCTCCATTTCGTTGAGCAGTTCCAGGCAGTTTCTTTCAACAAGCAACGGCTCAAGCCTCTCCCTGAGCAGAATAGGAAGACAGGCCACTTCCGCGGCATAAGGAGCGACTACCTTGACAGAAACATCCGCGGCAGTATTCTTTCCAATAATTTTCTCAACCGGGGTGACCTCCAGATCCAGCCACTCCTGGGCAAGAATACCCAGATCGTACTGGCGTCTTCCCGGATCTATGAGATAAGCCGCGAGTAAAGAATCAAACTGAATTCCTTTGATGCACACACTATAATTTCTGAGTATCTGACAATCATACTTCAGATTCTGCCCGATCTTTCCCACATCCGTTGATTCCAGAACATTTTTGAGAACCGACATGACCGGCTCCAGCTCAAGATTGCCTCCCTCTTTGTGCCCGAGAGGAATATAGAAAGCTTCCTCTGCGTTGAGAGCAAACGTAATCCCCACCAATTCGGCAGCTCTGGGTAGTAAACCAGTAGCCTGAACGTCAATGGAAACGGTACCCGCTTCTTTGATTTTTCCTGCCAGTTCCTCCACTTCCTGAACTGACTGAAGTATGTTCACGGCAGGTTTGAGTCTGGGTGCATTGCCAAACACAGGGTTCTTCAGAAGTGACGTGAACTCAAGTTCCCGAAACAACGCAAGGCACTTCTCCCGGTCAATATCTTTACGCATCAGATGCTCCGGTTCGAAACCGGCATCGGCATCCAGCTTGAGAGTTGCAAGCATCTTTGAGATCTCAAGCCTCTCGCGGTTCTCCTCGATTTTACTGATAAGCTTCGGTGTTTCAAGAATAGACGGATCAGCAAGTATTTTTTCCACCGAACCGGCCTTTTCAAGAATTTTAACGGCATTCTTGGGCCCAATTCCCGGAACTCCCGGAATATTGTCGGAGGCATCTCCTACAAGCGCCAGATAATCCACTATCTGATCCGGTCTCACTCCCATTTTGTTAAAAGCCTCTTCAGGGCCCAGTACCTGAAATATTCCGGTCCCTTCCGGTGCAAGCATCTTGACCTTAGGCCCCAGAAGCTGCATGAGATCCTTGTCCCTGGTCACCAGAAACACCTCATAGCCCTCTTCAACAGCGTTATGGGTGAGAATGGCGATGAGGTCATCCGCCTCGAGCCCGTCCTGTTTGACTATAGGAAGATTAAACGCCTGAATCAATTCCTGAATGAGAGGCATCTGAGATTTCAGATCATCGGGCATCTCTTCACGATGAGCCTTGTACTTTTCATACGCCTCATGCCTGAAGGTCGGCTTGCTGCTGTCCATCACCACTGCCATGTACGGGCAGGTATAGGTTTCTATAAGCCGCAGCAGATAATTGGCAAAACCGTAAACCGCGCCTGTAGGCTGACCTTTGGAATTGGTGAGAGGATTTTTGATCAGAGCATAATAGGCACGGTATACTAGCGCATGGCCATCGATGAGGTAAAGACATTTTTCGTTCATGGAAATCCTAACTATCTATCAAAACGCAGTTTCAGCGATATCAGACTATGCCAGTCGCTGAGCGGAAGGATAAAATACGTTTTCGGGGAAGAGTAAATTCGGTAAAAAATAAGCTTTTTCGCTTATATCCGCGTTCAGCGATTCTGAATCTGCTGCTCTTTTTTGATTACGATGATTTTTCTTTCACCTATTTCGGAAGTACTCACATCGTGTATCACAGCATCGGAAAAAAGCTCCACATCTTCCAGATTTCTGCTTTTATACAGAACGAGCTCACCATCAGAAGAAAGCAATCTCATAATCACCTTTTTATAAAGAGGGGTCATCCGTACAGACCTGCTGATCACCGTATCAAACACACCATTATACGATGAAGGTAGTTCCTCTATTCTGGAAGAGAGAAACCGGCAATTATCCAATCGAAGCAGTTCCGCCGCTGCCCTGACAGACTGAATCTTCTTTTTTCTCGAATCAAGAAGGGTTATTTGAGCATCCCCGAACAGAATTGCCAGCGGGATACCCGGGAAACCCCCTCCGGTCCCGAAATCCAGCACATGTTTTCCGCTTAGACTCACAAACCGAACCGATAGCAGCGAATCTAAAAAATGAAGAGTCCAGATGGTCTCCGGATCGGTTTTTCTGGAGATCAGATTGAGCTTTTCATTCTCCTCCAAAAGCCAATCATAGTACTGCTCGAATTTCTCCAGCAGCACTTTGTGGTCACTTGGTCTGATTTCCCTTAAAAATGCAGTAAAAAGCTCTTTTGCCATAATCTTTTGATATCCGCTCCGTTCAGCCCACGCTTTTTTAACTAGTGAAGCTTTTTCTCCGGTGCTCGTTGCGATGTTCTGGACAGTATTTTGGATACACGTACTGCTTGGGATAAATTTTTATTTCAAACTCATTTTCACACCCCTCAAGAGCACAAACCATTTTTGCTATTGTCACCTCGGTGTTTTCATGCTCGATGATCTGATTGTCTTTGGTGACATCTTCAATCTTCGGCGTTTTTTTCACTCTGTTTTTAGGATCACGGTGAAGTGCACAGTATTTTGCGGAGTGTGATCCCCAGAAAAGGTTATCACAGCCGGGATATTCGCATTTCTTTTCAGTTGGTTTAGCTTTCCTGGCTTTTTTGGGTATCAGCATAGGAATCGGACTCCAGTCGCGCGAGGTAAAATAAAATGTAAAGACCTGCCTGAGTAATTATATGATTCCTCGTACATTTTTTCAAGATTCCTGCCTAAGCCTCGACTGATGTACCTGAAAAGTCCTCTATTCAGCAGATTTTCTCTATCAAAGCACTAACTTTTCTGCCGATTTCAGCATGAGAACACCGACTGAGCACTATTCTGTTTCCTTCCTGATGCGATTTTTTCACCTAATGCAGGATCATTATACAACTGCTTGATTTTATCCGCGATTTGCGGGGACTTTTAAGCAGTGAAGCAGCTTTGATTATATGCTCGATACCATGAAGCGGCAGAAAACTTCCGTAGAAACCCACAGTAAAGTGCTTTTTCTGTACCGATGATTCCGGTTTAAGGAAAAAAGGACTTTTCTGTATTTAGCTGCAGTACTTTCAAATGAAACCCACACTAAAAACGTCATATACATCGGTTTTCAGACTGATGAAAATAGATTCCACCCGAATAGTAATTACCCGTACGATACTGCTGTCCCGAGATAAATTTTTAGATCACTTTCCTTCTCCAAAACGTACTTTATAAACAATGTCAAAGAAAGGATCTCGAAAATGCCTCTATATGAATATCGCTGCGATAAATGCAACCACCTTTTCGAGGAACTTGTTTCAGGAAATCGGGACCAGACGATCTCCTGCCCATCCTGCGGTTCCGAGGAGACTTCAAAACGCATGTCCGCAATCGGCGGAATCTCCATGGGAAAGAGCACTTCGGGTCCCTCCTGCGGTATTGGTGGAGGATGCTCCGATGCGGGTTCCTGCTGCTCTGCCGGTGGTGGATGCCCCCACGGGATGGGGTAGGT